>JBIOWS010000362.1:0-2301 GCA_044868745.1 Candidatus Polarisedimenticolia bacterium | reverse complement strand
AGCAGGTCCCTGTACTCCGCGATCGCCTGGTCCCGGTGGTCTTCGAGAAGGGCGTGCCGGGCGCGGATGAGCCGGGCATCGTGGTCGGAGAGGGCCTGCAGGTTTTTCATCGCCTGGTCGGATGCCGCCAGGGACCTGTCGCGCTCCCCGAGGCGGCCGTAGGTCTGGCTCAGCAAGGCCTGGGCGAGCGCGAAGGAGGGATCCCTTCCGACCGCCTCCTCCAGCCGACCCACGGCGTCGAGGTCCCGCCCGGCGCGTGCGCACTCGAGCCCCTGCGAGTAAAGCCGCAGGGCTTCCACGGATCGGGGCGCGGCCCGCCGCGGACCTCGCTCCTTCGCAGGCCTGACCTTCAGCGCCGCGGCGATCTTTCCCGCCAGCGTGTCGGCGAGCGCGAAGACCGATCCCTCTCCCTTCCCCTCTGCACGCTCCACGGCGATCTCCTGCGCCCCTTGCCGGCCTGGCTGAAGCAGGCGGGCCTCGGCCTGAATCGTCTCGCCCGCGCGCCGCACGACGCCGGCGACCAGGATGTCGGCCCCCAAAACCGACGCCGCCCTCTTGAGATCGAACGAGGTGTAGGCGCCGCTGAGGGGCAATTTGAGATCTTGAAGGGTTTGTTGAGTGCGATCCCCGCCAAGGATGCGGAGGCCCCCGGCGCTTCCAAGACCGGTGGAGACGAGGTCCGGGAAGCCGGTCCTCGTCCAGTCGAGGGAGGGGTTCCCGGTGCCGTTCTCGAACGGGAGGAAAGCGACCGCGCGCACAGGGAGACCGGCATGCCGGGCGTCCTGACCGGTGGCTCGCGCCAGTTTGAAGAGATAGAAGCCGGCGCCAGCCAGGACCGCCGCCAAGATGGCTGCCGCGGCAGGAACGACAGTGCGCCGTCTCCGCAATCGCCGCCAGGTCATCGACGTCCGCTGCCGGTCCAGGTCGCGCAGCAGGTCCCGGGCGCTCTGGTAGCGGACCTCCGGGTCGCGCCGCAGCGCCCGCGAGACGATCGCCGCCAGCCAGACAGGCAGCCCCGGCTTGGCCTGCCTGATTGTGGGAGCGTCCTCGTGGATCCGTTTCATCATGACGGAGAGGGTGCTCCCGGCGCGGAACGGGAGTGTACCGGTGAACATTTCGTAGAGGATAACGCCGAGGGAATAGATGTCGCTGCGGTGGTCGGGTGTCTCTCCGCGCGCCTGCTCGGGTGACATGTAATCGACCGTCCCGACGATCGCCCCGGTCTCGGTCATCGTCCCGCCCGACTCCAGCGAGCGCGAGATCCCGAAATCGGCGATGTAGGCGGTTTCTTCCATGTCGATGAGGATGTTCTGCGGCTTCAGGTCCCGGTGCACGACGCCCGCCTCGTGGGCCGCCTGCAGCGCCTCGGTGACCTGGCGGATGAGCGGGAGCGCCCGCTCCAGGGGGAGGGGCCCTTCGCGTTCCAGGAGGGCCTTGAGGCTCGACCCCTCGACGTAGTTCATGGAGATGAAGCGGATCTCACCCGCCTCGCCGAGGTCGTGGATGCGCAGGACGTTCTTGTGCGTCACCTGGCTGGCCAGCAGGATCTCCCGCTTGAAGCGCTCCACCACCTCGGGGCGGGAGGCCATCTCCGATCGGATCACCTTCAGGGCGACCAGGCGCCCGAGCTCCAGGTCGCGCGCCTTGTAGACGGTTCCCATCCCCCCTTCGCCGAGGACCGCCAGGATCTCGTAGCGGTTGCCGAGCCGGGTGCCGGAGGCCATTCGGGACGAGGCTGTGACGGAGCCGGTCGCGTGGCGCGAGGAGAACGCGCCGGTGGTCAGCGTGGGGCCCTCGAGCGGAGGGAGGCTCGCGTGTCGCGGCACGCCCCGGTCCAGCTCGGTCGGCGCGGTGGTGAAATCGGTTCCTGGCGGCGGATTCTCGCGGGGGGGCAGGGGGGCGCCACACCCGGAGCACCTGGCGGCGTTGTCGGTGATCTGTCGTCCGCATTGTGGACAGGTCATGACCGCGTCATCCTAGGCGTCTGCCAGAAGGGGGTCAAGGCGGCGTCCAGCGGCTAGAATAAGGCGCGAATGGCACACCCTGCCGGTCGCAGACCGATCCCTCTTGCCCGTCTGACGGCGGCCTGCGTCCTGACCGCGGCGAGCCTGGCGCCCGCCCTGACCGTACGAGCCGCCGAGCGCTCCGTCGAATCCGACGCTCGCCTGCAAGGGTTTATCGAAGCCTGGCTGATCAACGCGCACGGTGTCGACCCCCGCCAGGTCCATGTCGCCGTGGAGGGCGGGGTGGTCACCCTCAGCGGGATCGTGGACAGCCCCGAGAAGATCGACCTCATCTATC
>JBIOWS010000361.1:0-11641 GCA_044868745.1 Candidatus Polarisedimenticolia bacterium | reverse complement strand
GCTTCCCGCGACGACAAAAACCAGCCCCCCCAGGATCGAGCTCTTGCGCACCGCGATCTCCTGTACGGCGTGAACAAATTATAGTGCCGGCTCCGACCGATGTAAAGAAACGAGGCCATCCGCGGACCAGCGCACACCCCCCGTCGGCTCGCTGACGGGGCGCCGGGCCCTGGAGGGTGGTGCTAAGATGAGCGGCACCGTCGTTGCCGGCGCTCCTGCCTTGCCTGGCGGGCTGGCGGCGGTGGCCACCTCGACCGGGCCAGAGGGCCTCAGGAGGGTCCGATGTTCGGATCGATCGGCGGACCCGAGCTGATCGTCATCTTTGTGGTCGCGCTGCTGATCTTCGGGCCCCGCAGGCTCGCAGAGGTGGGGCGCGCCGTGGGCAAAGGGATCGCGGAATTTCGCCGCGCCGCGACGGACCTGAAGGAAACGCTGGACGCCGAGGTCGCCCGCGCCGAGCCCCTGCCACGGGATCGTTCTCTGGCGGCCCGTCGCGCCGCGGACGGGGAGGCGAGCGGGGCCAAGGATGCGGAGACGCCGGACGAGCGGCGCTGACCTTCCCACGATGAGCTTCCTGGAACACCTCGAGGAGCTCCGCAAGCGCCTCCTTCGGGCGATTGTCGCAGTGGCGATCGCCTTCGTGCTGGCCCTGACCTGTGCGCGCAGCATTCTCGAGTTCATGCTGGGTCCGATCCGGCCGTTCCTGAACGGACAGCAGCCGGTCTTCCTGGAAGTGACCGAGCCTTTCCTCCTCTACATGAAGGTGGCGTTTTTGGCCGCTCTCTTTCTGGCCGCTCCGGCGGTCCTGTACCAGGTTTGGGCCTTCATCTCGCCCGGGCTCTACGCGCGCGAGCGGCGCTACGCGCTGCCGTTCGTGCTGTTCGCGAGCGCATTCTTCGTGGCGGGTGGCGCTTTCGGCTACTACGTCGGGTTCCCGGCCGCCTGCCGCTTCCTTCTGAGCGTGGCCGAGGGATTCCAGCCGGCGCTCCGGATCAGCAGCCTGTTCAGCTTCGAGAGCAAAATCATCCTCGGATCGGGCCTGGTCTTTGAAATGCCCACGGTCATCTACTTCCTCTCCAGGCTGGGTTTGGTAACCGCGGGCTTTCTCTGGCACAACTTCAAGTATGCCATCCTGATCATCTTTATCATCGCGGCGGTCATCACCCCGACGCCGGACGTGGTCACGCAGTGCATCTTCGCAGGGCCGATGGTCCTGCTATACCTGATTGGCATCCTCATCGCGCACCTCTGCGGGCCCGAGCGGGCGGCCGAGGCGGCAGCGGAGAAGGCGTGAGTCGGCAGGTGCTCGGATCGGCCGGGAAGCGGGATTCCATGCCGGCGGGCTACGTCCGGACGCGTTCGCCCGAGGGGAGCTGGGTCGCAAGACGAGAGTGCGCCGCCGTGGTCGAGAAAGGAGAGGCCGACTTCCTTTTGGCGGGGCAGGGGAGGAGGGCGACCAGGGCCGGTGCCGGGCGGGGCCTTCTGGCCCGCTTCCAACTCGCCGGCGAGAACGTCGTGGGCAAGAGAGCAATGCACGGGGGGCTACTCGGCCGGTTTCTGGGGACGATCTACTTTGGTGAGGGACGTGGTCTCTCGCAGATTCCCATTGCGGAGCGCCTGAGGAGCTCAGGGATCCCGACGCCTGCAATCCTGGCGGTCGGGTCGCGGCCGGCTCTCGGAGCATTTACAACGCAGGCGATCGTGACGCGTGAGATCGCCGGAGCCCGCAATCTCCACGAACTGGCTCTCGACGCTTTCGGGGAGCGCCGCCGAAGAATCCTGGAGGCGTGTGCCGATCTGGTGCGCGCGATGCACGACGTAGGATTCCTGCACGCCGATCTGAACCTCGCGAACGTCGTCCTTGGTCGGGGACCCGAAGGCGAGCGCATGCACGTGGTGGACCTGGAGAAGGGACGGTTCGTTTGCGGCGTGCGTGTCGCCGCGCGCTACAGGGACCTCGCGCGTCTCCTGCGTTCGTACGAAAAATGGGTGGCCGTCCGTGTCCGCTTGAGCCTTCGAGAGGAGTTGATCTTTCTCCGACGCTACTGCCGCTCCGACCGGGTCCTGGTCAGGAACCTCGCTGGGCGTCTGGGACGGTTCCGTTCTCGCCTGCGGGTGCGCCGCCTCGCCTGGAGGCACCTGCCCCCGTGGCGGTCATCGCTCAAGGCCGCCGGCCGCCCGGAGTAGCCGCAGCGCCGCCTCCTCCACCTCTTCGACCTGAATCTCCTCCAGGCAGAACGGTTTTCCGGCGGGGGAGGGCGGGCACTCTCGAAAAAAGTCCTGACGGCAGGGCGAGCACGGATAGCGCCTGCTCACGATCACCACCTTTCCCTCGGGGGTGAAAGGAGACGTTCTCTCCGGAGTTCCTGGTCCGAAGATTGCGACGATCGGGACCCCCAGGGCGGCGGCCACGTGCATCGGCCCGCTGTCGTTTCCCACGAACAGGTGGCAGCGCTCCAGAATTCCTCCGGTCACCTTGATCGATGCATCCTGACCGGGGAGGAGCGTGTGGCCGGGGGGGATCGCCGCGGCGATGCGCTCCAGGGTGGGCCTCTCGTCCGATCCTCCTAAAAGCACGATGCGGGCCCCGAGCCCCTCGGCCAGTCGGCGTCCCAGGAGGGCGAAGCGGTCAGGGTGCCAGGCCCGAGGGGCCTTGGACGCCCCCGGATGGAACGCCACGAGCGGGGTCCTACCTTGGGAGCCGGCCGTCTCGAGCAATGAGTCGGCCCGGCGGCGGGCCTCCGGATCCAGATGGAAGGAGGGGTACGGGTCGTCGATATGGCAACCGAGTGCCCGCGCGATCCCCAGGAAGACCTCCACGTGATGGGTCTCGGGATGGGGCGGGGCGAGTGGATGGGTCAGAAGTGCGCCGCGGGCGTCCGTGGCGTATCCCACGCGGAGGCGGCTCCGGGCGAGGAAAGCCAGGGCAGCCGCCTCGAACGCCTTCTGGAACAGCACGGCCAGGTCGAAGCGCATGCGACGCAACTCGAAAGCAAGGCGCAGCCTTCCCCGGAGCCCGCGGTGCGCTCCATCGTCGTCGAACTCGACCAGGTCGTCGTAATAAGGACTTCCCTGCAGGGTTTCCAAGACCCAGCTCTTGGCCAGGATGGCGATGCGCGCATCGGGGAAGTGGCCGCGTATGGCCCGGACGGCCGGGGATATCATCACCACGTCGCCTATCCAGTTGTTGGCCCGGACGAGGATCCTCCGGATCCCGCGTGGATCGACCGTGCCGATCATCAGCCGGACCCGGCCGCGCCACGCAGGAAGCGACGCACGGCCTCGAAGGCCGTCTGCACGGGCAGGTCCGTCATCGAGGGGCCATTTTTCAGGACGACGTGCCTGGGGCCCAGAGGCGCATTAAGACGCGGATCGGTTGGCCCGAACAGGGCGACGACCGGGCAGCCGACTCCCCACGCCAGATGCATCGGGCCCGTATCCCCTCCGACGAACAGGGCTGCCCGCCGCAGAATCGCACCCAGGAGTCGCAGGCCGGTCGGCGGCGCCAGCACCGCTGCCCGGCCCGATCTCGCGACGATCGAGCGGGCGGCATCCTCCTCGCCCGGCCCCCAGACGACAAGGGGAATCGCTCCGGACTGCCTGATCTGAGTCGCCAAGCTCACATAGCTTTCCGCCGGCCATCTCTTCCAGCGCTGCCGACGACTCGTCAGAGGGCAGAGGACGACGACCGGGGCGCCGACGGGAGCCAATTCGCGGAGCGCCGCCTCCGCCTGCCGGCCCTCCTCCGGGTTTTCGGGAAGGATGACGGTGACCTCCCCGGCCGTGGCCCCGAGCACCTCGGCCAGGTGGAGGTTTCTCGCCACGCGGTTCATGTGTCTCTCGGGAGGCCTAACCCACTCGTTGGTGAACAGGAAGCTCAGCTCCCGTGTGTGTCCCGGAGCGAACCCCACCCGGCGCCGCGCACCCGAAAGGAGGGCGACCAGCCCGCTCTTGAAGCTCCCCTGGAAGTCGATCCCCACCGAGAAGCTGCGGTCGCGGAGCGCGCGCGACAGGGCCTCGATCCCCGCGAGGAGGCGACCCGGGCGGACGATGCTCTTGCGGAACTCCTGTCGTGGAAAGCGGATGACCTCGTCGACCTCGGGGTGGCCGACTAGGAGGTCACGGGACAGATCCTCGACGATCCAGGCGACGTGGATGCCCGGGAAGGCGGTCCGGATCCGATGCAAGGCGGGCAGCGTCCTGATTACATCGCCCACCGCACCCAGGCGAATCACCAGGAGGCGGTCGCCGTTCATCAAAGGAGGCAGGGACAGGCTCATCGAGAGCGGCATCTTACAACCCCCCCGGGGGCTCCGCAAACCACGCCGGCGCCAGGTTTGACAAGGATTTCCGCCGGGTGCTATAAGGTCAGTCGGTCATACCGGAGACTGAAGTGGCCGTCGATCCCAAGCTGCTCGAAATCCTCGCCTGCCCTCTCTGCAAGACGGAGGTCCGACTGGCGGCGGATGGCACTGGCCTTGTCTGTCGCTCCTGCCGGAGACGTTACCCTATCGTGGACGACATCCCGGTGATGCTCGTGGAAGAAGCCTCCATCGAGCCCGAGGATCGGCCCTGAGGACCGTACGCCCTTCGGTGCCAGTGCTCGACCCCGGGCGAGCGACCGCCTTGGCCGATCGCTTCCCGCACGTTTCCTTACTGGTCGTCGGAGACCTGATGTTGGACCGGTACGTCTGGGGGAGCGTGTCGCGCATCTCGCCGGAGGCGCCGGTGCCGATCGTCCGGATGGAGCGGGAGGATTCCTGCCTGGGGGGAGCTGGGAACGTGGTGCGAAATGTCATCTCGTTCGGGGCGAAGGGGATCCCGGTTGGGGTGCGTGGCGAGGACCGGGACGGCGATCATCTGGTGATGCTCTGCCGCGAGTCTGGGGTTTCCACGGACGGCGTGGTCGTGGCACCCGGACGTCCCACCACCGTGAAAACGCGGGTGATCGCACACCAGCAGCAGGTGGTCAGGGTCGACAAGGAGGTCGACGGTCCGCTGGCCACCGGTGTGGCGGACGCCGTCCTGGAGCGAGCCCTGTCGTCCCTCGGACGGGCCGATGGCCTCATCGTCTCGGACTACGACAAAGGGACGGTTTCCCAGAGCCTGCTCGCCTCGCTCTTGCCGGAGGCGGCGAGAAAGGGGATCCCGATCGTGATCGACCCGAAGGTGCGCCTTTTCCCCCACTACCGCCCGGCGACCGTGGTCACACCGAACGCGCGCGAGGCGATGGAAGCGGCGGGGGCTGTGGCGAGGGAGGAGGAAGAGTTCGAGGTGATCGGACGCAAGCTCTTGGCACTCCTGGAATGTCGTTATCTCCTGATCACCCGCGGCGATCGCGGGATGCTGCTGCAGGAGTCGGGAGGCGTCTCGCTGTCGATCCCCGCCGCAGCTCGCGAGGTTTACGACGTGACCGGCGCCGGGGATACTGTGGTCGCGACCCTCGCACTGGCGCTTGCTGCCGGCGCGTCGATGCAGGAGGCTGCGCTCCTGGCCAACCGTGCCGCCGGCGTAGTGGTCGGAAAGCTGGGGACGGCGGTCATCACCATTCCGGAACTCCTTCGGTCGGCGGCACCCGAGCGGACCTCAGGTGCGCGCTGAGGAGATCCGCGTCACGATCCCGAGGGTGAGAAGTGCCCAGAGCAGCCGGCAGATCTCGAAATCCTTGAGCGTCGATAGCCGGCAGATCTCGCGCAGGGGGACAGGGCGCTCGCAGCGCGACAGCAACGTCCATTCCACGAGCGTCAAGCTCAAGTCCCGGCTCATCTCGTCGGCGCCGCCGCGGGTCTGGTACTTGGCGTCGAGATCCCCGACCGCTTCCCAAATACGCTCCCAGCTCTCGATGCGCCTGATCCCTTCAAGAATGATGTTCCCCGCGCTCAGCTTGAGGGTGATCACTTCTTCGGAGGGGAGCGGACCTGGGGCGTAGTGGTACCGCCCGCGGGTCCACAGGAAGAGGCTGCAGACGATGTGCCGGACCTGGCTCAAAACGGCCTCGACCAGGTCGTGCGGACGGATGGCCCCCATCTCGACCAGGACGGTCCCCAGTCGCTTCTTCTCGTGCATCGACCGGTCCAAACCGGCCAGCAGGTTGTCCAGGGAGACGACCCCCGCTCTGAAGAGGATTTGCCCCAGTCTGTCGTCGCGATCGTTGGACGTCGCGAACACGGGCCTGCCGGACTGGATGTAAATCGCCTTTTCTGTCTCGTCGATAAGGGTCAGGACCCCGGTGTCCTTGCGGCGCAGGATGGAGTAAATCAGGCCCGGGAAGGTGGTGCGGGAGAGGATACCTTCGCGATGCGCGGAATTCGATGCCATGGGACCTCGAGACCGACCGAACGTAGGGATCCGGCTCGATTTTGTCAAGACGCCGACCCGGATCCGGTGAAAACACAAGAGGTTAGGTTCGTGCTGTATCCACGCCGCGAGGCGATTACAAAAGTTTCTTGACAGGGACATTCAATGGGGCCACCATACCGGTAGTGAGCGTGTTCCCGTAACCGCAGGATTTCAGAGGCGTTTAGGGGATCTCGGGGAGGCCCACCATGGAGCAGGAGTTGCGGGGCAGCACGCGCCTCGGCAACTATCTCCGCCGCCTCAGGACAGGGTACGGCCTGTCGCTTCGGCGTGTCGAAGACAAGGCGCGCACCGAGGGAGGTGAGATCGACAACTCCCAGCTGTCTCGCTACGAGCGCGGGAAGTGCTACCCCTCCTTCGACAAGCTCTGCCTGCTGGCCAACATCTTTAATGTTCCGATTCAGAACTTTTCCGACGTTCTCGACCTCGAGCGGGTCGAGCCGATCCAGCCCGAGCCTGAGGCGACCTATGAGAACCTCAAGGCCGAGGCAAGCCGCGAGTGGGACCAAGGAAACTATGCGCGCGCATACGGCATCTACGAGATTGCGCTGGCGCGCCTCGAAGACGGTCGCGAGGGGGTCGTCAGCCAGGAGGTGCTGGCGCGTGCGCGGTACAACCTGTCCCGCACGCTTCTGAAGATGGGAAAGATCAGCCTGGCCGAGACCGAGGTTCGACTCATCCTCAGGCGACATCGGGAGATCTCACCGACGACGACCGCGGCGGTCCTGGGCCTCCTGGCCGACGCGCACGAGGAGAAGGGGGATCGATACCTGGCGTTGCTCGAGGCGGAGAAGGGCCTGGCCATCGCTCGAGCGGACGGAAACCTGGAGTACGAAGGTTACGCCCTGCACCGGATCGGACGGCTCCACTTCACGGATGGAGAGTACTCCAGGGCGATGGAAAGTTTCCGGGACGCGCGCGCCCTGCTGGAGGGAAAGGCAAGCGCCTACGATCTCACGCTGATCCGGATCACGCTGGGCTTCTGCCAGGCGATGCTGGGGAAGGTGGACCGCGGCCTGCGGGAGCTGCGCGAGGCGCTGCAGGTCTCGAGCAGGGCGGGCTTCCGGCGCTGCTCCACCTACGCGCTTCTCTACCTCGGCCAGATCCATCTGATGAAGGATGACCAGAAGAAGGCGAGGGACTACTTCGAAGAGGCGGAGCTGATGGCGCACGGCGGAGAGGAGAGGTACGTCGACATCCTTTTCCAGAGCGCCTTCCACCTTTGGGAGATGGCCCGGGCCTCGAAGAACCAGATCCAGGAGAAAGTGTACTTTGGGCGACTCAAGTTCCTGCGATCGCAGCTCGATCGCCAGTTCGCCGAAGTGGAGAAGTTCGATCAGTTCATCGAGCAGGGGAAGGGCAGGTGACGCCATGAACAGGTATCGCAGTTTCCGTTCCCTGGCCGCGACCCTCCTCCTGCTGTGCGTTCCGGCCCTCGCGCTGGCGGAGATTTCGGTCCAGGTCGACCACGAAGGGAAATACAAGCGTTACTTCTACCTGACGAGAGGAGAAGGAAGAGCCAGGGCGGTTTGGCAGCAGGTTCGCCCAAGCGTCCAGTTGCCATTGTTGTTGAACCCCCTGGGAGACAATCTTGGGGACCTCGCTCCGCTCATCCGCTCCCACCCCGTGACCGGGTACCCCTGGGTCGTCTGGTCGAGGAACATCGGGAACCTCAAGCAGCTCGGGTTCGCGCGCTGGGACGAGGCCGGGTGGACCCCTCCGCTGGCGATCGCCACGGATGCGGCCACTCTGGTCTACGACGAGCTGGACCCGGACTTGGCATTCGACTCTGCAGGGACACCGTATCTGGTCTGGTGGCGGGCGGAACAGGTAGCGCAAGTCTATTTCAGCACGATCGTGCGGGGCGTCTGGACGCCGCCGCTTCGTCTGAGTGCCGAGGGTATGGACAGCAAGACTCCGACGATCACGCTGGACGGGACGCAGGCGATCATCACCTACCAGACCGGATCGGGTCCGGTGACCAGCATCCAGGAGACCGCGGTCCTCGTCCAGAGCGCCACCAACCTCATGGACAGTCCGACGCCGCCGCTCAACACCCCGCCGGCCACGAGCGGACCCACCTATCCGGGCAGGCTCAGGAGGTAGCTTCATCCCCCGGAGTCACAGCGGTCGGATATCTCCCGGGAACGTCTGTCCCTCCTCCATCACAGGAGGCGATCCGGGTCCCTCGTGGCGAGCCAGCCGGAGGCGCAGGGCGTCGGCCTCCTCCTCCAGCCGCCTCACCTGTTTCCGGATCCGACGATTGGTGATGCGGATCTTGATCCCATCGAGCACGCCGATCGTGCACGCGAAGGCCATGCCGAAAAGGGCCGCCGCGGCGATGACGGCGCCCATGGGCGCCGGCCCGACGTGCCAGAAGACCAGGTTCACGCTGACGTCACCCCCGTTGAAGATTCCCACCAGCAACAGGATGGCGAAGAACAGAAAAACCGCCAACGCGACGAGGATGTTCAACGACTCCTCCCTGGCTGATGGCGGCGATTGGTGCGCCGGCGGCCGGCCCCGGGGTCGAACCATCCCATCACTTCCTCCCACCTCCCCTGGGCCTTGAGAATGGCGTCGACGACTTCCCGGATTGCCCCACGTCCTCCCGGAGCCCGAGTCACGAACCGTGCCCGCTGGATCACCTCCGGCCGTGCGTCCGCGACGGCGACCGGCATGCCGACGCGGGCCAGGAGGGGGATATCCACCAGGTCGTCCCCGATGTAGCACACCTGATCGTCCGTCAGCCGGCATCTGCGCAGGATGCGCAGGTAGGTCGCCAGTTTGTCGCGCACCTTGAGGTGCACCTCGTGTAAGTGCAGCTCGGCCGCGCGTCGCTCCACGGCGGCGCTCCCTCGCCCCGAGATCAGTCCGGTGCGTAGTCCGACGCGTCGGGCGATCCAGAGTCCTACGCCGTCCTTGGCATCGTATGTCTTGAACTCGGAGTTCCCTTCGAGGAACGAGATACCGCCGTCGGTCATGACACCGTCAACGTCCATGAGGATGAGGGCAATCCGGCGCGCGCGGGGTCGCAGCGAGCTCCTGCACCTCATGAGCGCGCCCCCTCCTCAGAAAAGCTGGGTCCGCCACAGGTCGTGGATGTGCAGGACACCCTCGACCCTCTGCCGCTCGTCCACGACGACCAGAGAGGTGATCTTCCGCGTCTCGAGGACGTTCAGCGCCTTGGCCGCTAGCTCCTGCCGGCCGATCGTGGCCGGCGTGCGCGTCATCGCCTCGTCCACCGACATCGTCAGCAGGTTCTGGCCGCGCTCGAGCAGCCGCCTCAGGTCTCCGTCCGTCACGACGCCGGCCAGGGTGCCGTCGTCCCGGACGACACAGGTCATCCCCAATCTCTTCTGGCTCATCATCCGGATGCCGTCCCGGAGCGGAGCGGCAGCATTGATCATGGGAGCCGCGGCGCCTTGATGCATCAGCTGACCGACGGTCAGCACCTGCCGCCCGAGCCGGCCTCCTGGATGGTAGCGCGCGAAGTCGATCGGCGTGAAACCGCGCCGTTCCAGGAGGGCCACGGCGAGCGCATCGCCCATGGCCAGGGAAGCGGTCGTGCTGGCGGTCGGAACCAGGCCGATGGGGGCGGCCTCCTCCTCCACACGCACGTCGAGCACGATCTTTGAATGGCGCCCCAGACTCGAAGCGGCGTCGCCGGTCATCGAAATCAGCGGCACGTCAATCCGCTTGAGCAGCTCCAGGAGGCGCAGCAGTTCCTCGGTTTCTCCGCTGTGCGAGATCGCCAGGACGACGTCCCCCGGGACGACCATGCCGATGTCGCCGTGCACGGCCTCCGCCGGGTGCAGGAACAGGGACGGGGTCCCGGTGCTGCTCAGGGTCGCCGCGATCTTGGCGCCGATCAGCCCCGATTTCCCCATGCCGGTCACCACCACCCGACCCTTGCAGGAGTACAGGGTCTCGACGGCGTGCTCGAAGCTCTTACCCAGGCGCGGGACCAGGTCCAGGATCGCACGCGCCTCCAGCTCGAGGACCCTGCGGGCGATGTCTGTCGGCATCAAGAGCCCCGAACCAGCGCGTCGATCGCCAGTACCGTTCTCAAGAGTGGCTCGACCGCCGACAGCGGCAGCGCGTTCGGGCCGTCGCTCTTGGCGTTCGCGGGATCGTCGTGGACCTCGCAGAAAAGCGCGTCGATGCCGACAGCCGCAGCGGCGCGGGCCAGGGGGGGGATGTACTCGGCTTCCCCTCCCGATCGGTCCTCCCTTCCCCCCGGGAGCTGCACCGCGTGCGTGGCATCCATGACGACCGGGAAACCGAAGGCGCGCATGATGACCAACGAGCGATAGTCGACGACCAGGTTCCGATATCCGAACGCAGTGCCCCTCTCGGTGACCATGACCTTGTCATTGCCCGCGGCCCTCACCTTGTCGATCGCGTGCCGGATGTCCCAGGGCGACAGAAACTGTCCCTTCTTGATGTTGATCGCGCGTCCCGTCCTGGCGGCGGCGGCTAGGAGATCCGTCTGGCGGCAGAGGAACGCGGGGATCTGCAGCACGTCGAGCACCTCGGCCCCCTCCTCCGCCTGATCGGGCAGGTGGATATCGGAGAGGACGGGCACCCCCACATCCTCTTTGACCGTCCGGAGGATCCGCAGCCCCTCCCTGAGGCCGGGACCCCGGAAGGATTCGGCCGAGGTGCGATTCGCCTTGTCGAAGGAGGACTTGAAGATATAGGGCACACCGACGCGCCGGGCCACGTCCGAGATGGCCCTCGCCATCGCGACGGCGTGCTTCTCGCTCTCGATCACGCAGGGTCCGGCGATGAAGGCCAGCGGGGAACCGCCGCCGACCGCCAGGCCCCGGGCGATCTCGACCCTGCGGGTGCCAGTCGGGCCGCGTTCAGCGTCTGGTTTTCTGGAATCGCTGGCAGGCACCGATGAAGCTCCTGAAGAGTGGGTGAGGGAGCATCGGCTTCGACTTGAACTCGGGATGGAATTGGCAGGATAGGAAGTAGGGGTGGTCGGGGATTTCCACGATCTCGACGAACCGGCGGTCGGGCGTCTCTCCGCTCACCCGCAGGCCCCGCCGCGCCATCTCCTCGAGGTAGGCCCGGTTCACCTCGTAGCGGTGGCGGTGGCGCTCGCTGATCTCCTTGCGCCCATACGCCTGGTGCGCGAACGATCCGGATTCCAGGACACAGGGCCACTTGCCCAGGCGCATGCTGCCGCCCATCCGCTCCACCCCTTCGAGCTCGCGCAGCTTGTAGATGACCGGGTGGGGCGTGGACGGGTTGAACTCGGAGGAGTCGGCTTCCT
>JBIOWS010000360.1:0-2207 GCA_044868745.1 Candidatus Polarisedimenticolia bacterium | reverse complement strand
ATCGCCAGGGTGGAGACGATCGTCCTGAGCATGTCCATCGGCGAGGCGTCCTTGGCGAAGCGGCGCAGGATGTCGACGGCGTCGGGGTGCAGGGCGCGCTGGGTGACGAGACCCTCGCGCGTGCCTGAGAGCTGGGCCCGCGTCGGGAGCTCGCCGTACCAGAGAAGGTGGACCACCTCCTCGAACGTCGAGTGCTCGGCCAGATCGTGGATGGAGTAGCCGCGGTAGCTGAGCCGCCCCTTTTCGCCGTCGATCAGGCTGAGGCCGGTGCGCGCCGCGACGACTCCCTGGAGCCCCTCCTTGGCGAACATGACCCCGCCATTATAAAGGGCGCGGCTTTCCCGGGGAGGGTGAATGTAGGAGAATGCCCGTCGGCAGGGGGAAGCGCATGGTGGCGGAAGTCGAGGGGCTCGGCCCGTCCGATTTGCGCGAGGCCCGCCTCCGCGTGGCACGGGGGGCGCGGCCGACGCCGGTTCTGCCCTCGGAGGTCCTGTCGGAACGCTATGGGCACAGGGTGGCGCTCAAGTGCGAGAACCTGCAGGTCGGCGGTGCCTTCAAGATGCGCGGCGCGACCAACTTTCTCGCGCAGATCGACGACGACGCCCGGGCACGCGGGGTCATCACCTATTCCTCGGGCAACCACGGCATCGCCGTGGCGCTCGCCGCCCGCCGGACCGGGACTCCGGCGGTGGTCGTCATGCCCGAGACCGCGCCGGAGGTCAAGCTCGATCGGGTACGCGCGCTGGGCGCCGAGGTGCACCTCGTCGGGCCGACCTCGCTCGATCGCAAGGCGCGCGCCGAGGCGATCCGGGAGGAGCGCGGGCTCACCATGATCCCCCCCTTCGATCATCCCTGGATCATCGCCGGGCAGGCGTCCTGCGGCGTGGAGATCCTCGAGCAGATGCCGGAGGTGGGGACCGTGTTCGTCCCGGTGGGCGGAGGCGGTCTGATCGCGGGGATCGCCCTGGCCTGCGGCTACCACCGCGCCGGGATCCGCGTCATCGGGGTGGAGCCGGAAGGGGCGGCGAAGATGAGCACCTCCCTCCGGGCCGGGGCGCCGGTCACCCTCCCCTCGTCGCAGTCGATCGCCGACGGCCTCCTCCCCTCGCGCCCGGGCGAACTGACCTTCTCCATCGTCCGCCGGCTGGCCGCGGACATCGTGACCGTCACCGACGAGGCGATCCGCGAAGCGGCCGCTTTTCTCCTGAAGACCGAACACCTGCTGGTGGAATGGAGCGGCGCGGTCGGGGTCGCCGCCCTCCTGTCGGGAGCGACGCGGACGTACGAAGCGCCGACCACGGTCGTGCTCAGTGGCGGGAACGCCGATCCGGCCGACATCCTGCGCTCCCCGCCCCGCGCTCGCCAGGAGTAGACGGGCCG
The DNA here is from genome assembly GCA_044868745.1 of Candidatus Polarisedimenticolia bacterium. GTDB lineage: Bacteria > Acidobacteriota > Polarisedimenticolia > Gp22-AA2 > Gp22-AA2 > JBIOWS01. Next base: position 827 of record JBIOWS010000360.1, on the reverse strand, counting down.
CGCGCGGCGAGCGTATTGAGGGTCGGCGCCCTCCGGGGCGCGTGTTAGACTAGCGGGCCTTTCGGAGGGCCGCGGCATGGGATCGGGGAGAGGGCGTGCCCGCAGGCGTCGGGCGGGATTCACTCTCATCGAGCTTTTGATCGTCGTGGCGATCATCGGTCTGATCGCCGCCATCGCCATTCCCAACCTGAGAAGCGCGATGGACAAGGCCAAGCAGAACAAGACGCTGGCCGACATGAAGGCGATCGGCAACGCCCTGGAGACCTACGCCGTCGACAACAACACCTACCCGAAAGGCCTGACCGATGCCAACTCCGGCATGGTCGGCACCTTCCTCTCCCCCCTGTACCTGCGCACGGTGCCGGCCGGGGACGGCTGGAACAACCCCTGGCACATCGACACGTCCGCCGCCGGCACCCAGTACACAGTCACCAGCTACGGGCGGGACGGCCTGCCGGGCTCGAACAGCGGCGGACCGACCGTCGACTTCAACTGCGACATCATCTACTCGAACAACTCCTTCTACCAGTGGCCGCAGGGCGCGCAGCAGTAGCGGCCTGAGGAGGTGCCCGCCATGCTCATGGCCCGCTTCATCGTCCGGCGTCAGGTCCTCCCCATTCTTCTCGGGGTCGCGCTGTGGGGCTCCGCGCCCGGCCTGCCGCACGCGGAGACGGACCGTTGCCCCGACGCTCTGATCACCGCCGCCGTCAAGGCGCGACTGATGGCCGACAACGTCACGGGCGCCCTGAAGATCAACGTGGAGACCGACGCCTGCGTCGTCACGCTCAGAGGCTGCGTCGACACCCCATCCCAGGCGAAGAGGGCGC
>JBIOWS010000359.1:0-2502 GCA_044868745.1 Candidatus Polarisedimenticolia bacterium | reverse complement strand
CCAGGTGGCGCTCCTGATGGAGGGCGCGGGATTCCCGTCCCGCGCCACCCCGACTCTTGCCAGCGCGCTCGAGGTGGGGCGCGGCATGCGCGCCGCGCCGGGCCCCGGGCGGCCCGACCGGCTCGTGGTGGGGCGGTTCAATGTGAAGGACGGAGAGCTCGCCCTGTCGGTCCGACTGATCGACCTCGCCAAGGAGAAGGGCCGTCCGTTGCTTACCCGCACAGGACGCCTCGCCGGACTCCTCGACGTTCAGCAGGGGCTGGCCCTGGCGCTGGCGCTGCGGGAGGGGCTGATCGTCTCCGGACCTCGGGCCGAGACGTTGAAGGCGCAACTGGCCGGTGTCCCTCTGCTGGCGTTCGAGACCTATTGCCGGGCCATGGCCGAATCCGATCTCGCGACGCGGCTGCGTCTGCTCAGGCGCGCGCTGCGCGAGTTCCCCGGGTTCCCGGCTGCCACCTACCAGGCTGCCACCCTGCTCGCGAAGCAGGAACGCTGGGACGAGGCGGCTGTCCTGCTCGACCGGGGTGCCTCCCCTCCCGCCCAGGACGAATACGGCTTCCATCTCCTGCGTGCCACCGTCGCGCTTCAGAAGGGTGATCCGCTGGGGGCCGCCGCGGAAGCGCGCCGCGCCCTGGCGCATTCCGACACTCCGCGGGGGCACCTGCTCCTCGGCCGCGCGCTGCTCGCCTCGGGCGCACACGACGAGGCCCGCGCCGAACTCGACAAAATCAAATCGCTCGACCCCTCCGATCCGGAGCTCCAGGATCTGCGCCGGGCGATCGGGGAGGGGGAGCAGGCGCTGGGGGGCGCGCCGTGAGCGCGGCGGACCTCGAGATCGCCCGCCAGGCCAGGCTCGTGCGGATCGAGAACCTGGCTGAATCGATCGGCCTCCTCCCCTCGGAACTGGAGCCTTATGGCCGCTACAAGGCAAAGATTACGCCGGAGGCAATCGAACGGCTCCGCGCCAGGCCGGACGGCCGCTACGTCTGCGTCACCGGGATCAATCCGACCCCGCTCGGGGAGGGGAAGACCGTGGTCACGATCGGGCTGGCGCAGGCACTCCGGCGCCTGGGCCACCGAGCTCTCAGCACCCTCCGGCAGCCATCGATGGGACCGGTCTTCGGGGTCAAGGGCGGCGCCACCGGCGGAGGGCATGCCCAGGTGGTGCCCGCCGACGAGATCAACCTCCACTTTACCGGTGACTTTCATGCCGTCGCCGCATCCCACAACCTCCTCGCCGCCCTGATCGACAATCATCTGTACCATGGGAACCGACTCGGTCTCGACCCTGCATCGATCCTGTGGCGCCGCACGCTTGACCTGAGCGATCGGGCGCTGCGCCGAATACGCGTCGGCCTGGGCGGAGGCTCGAACGGAATCGAGCGCGACAGCGGCTACGACATCGCGGCCGCGTCCGAGGTCATGGCCATTCTGTCCCTCGCCACGGGACCTCGGGATCTCAAGGCCCGACTGGCGAGAATCCTCATTGGGGTCGGACGAGACGGCCGGGCGATCGCCGCGCGAGCACTGCAAGCCCAGGGGGCGATGGCAGCGCTGCTCAGGGAAGCGCTGAAGCCGAACCTGGTGCAGAACCTCGAAGGAGGCGGAGCGATCATCCACTGCGGCCCGTTCGCCAACGTCGCCCATGGCAACAACTCGGTCCTCGCCGACCAGCTGGCACTGAAACTGGCGGACTATGTCGTGACCGAGAGCGGCTTCGGCACCGATTGCGGCGCCGAAAAACTGTTCCACATCAAGTGCCCGGTCGCCGGAATCGTTCCGTCGGCGGCGATTATCGTCTGTTCGGTACGTGCGCTGAAGCTGCACGGCGGCGTGCCGATGACTCCGGGCGAGCCGGCTGCCACGGACCGTCCGGATGTCGCCGCCGTCGGACGCGGCTGCTCCAACCTGGCCAAGCACATCGAGAACATCCGCATGTTCGGCCTGCCGGCGATCGTCGCCCTGAACCGCTTTGCAAGCGACTCGGCGGCCGAGATCGAGGAGGTCCTCGGTCGGGCGCGCACGGCTGGTGCGTTCGCGGCCGTCGAGGTGGAGGTCTGGTCCCGGGGAGGGGCGGGCGGTCTGGCGCTCGCCGAAACGGTGGTTCGGGCGACGCGGGATCCGGCTCCCTTCCGTCCGCTTTACACCGAGGAGATGGAGATCGAGGAAAAGATAGAGACGATCGCACGCAAACTCTACGGCGCTTCGGGCGTGACCTACAGCAACGACGCCAGGGAGAAGATCGACTTCTGTCGGCGCGAGGGGTTGGGGAAGGTGCCGATCTGCATGGCGAAGACTCCTCTGTCGCTGTCGCACGACCCAAAGCTCAAGGGGCGGCCCGAGGGGTTCGTCCTGCCGGTCATCGACGTGCGAGCCGCAGCCGGCGCCGGATATATCTATCCGCTCGCGGGGAACATCATGACCATGCCAGGTCTCCCCGCCTCACCCGCTGCGGCCCACATCGACCTCGACGACCATGGCAGGGTGGCCGGCCTCTCCTAG
>JBIOWS010000358.1:0-8875 GCA_044868745.1 Candidatus Polarisedimenticolia bacterium | reverse complement strand
TCAATCCCCGGGGATGCCTTAACTTATACGGGGAACACCCTGTGCGGTCAATCGGAATCGCCGGGATTGGCCTGAGCCGTTCCTTGACCGCATGCAGACCCCGTGATAGCCTCTCGCGCCCTTTCGTCAGATTTCGTAACCGCATCCCGCACGAACGGAGGTGAAGCCAATGAGACGATGGAACTCAGCCCCACTGGCTTTGGTCCTGCTCCTGTCCGGTCTCGCCGCCCCGGTGTTCGCCCAGGGGACGCATGCGAAGGGATCGTCGGGCCTGGGCTACAACGGTTGGGGCGTGCGCGTGGGAGTGAGCTCGGGTCCGAACTTCGGCGATGGGTTTGATCCGGACCAAATCTACGGGGGAGTCCACTTCGAGCTGGGAGAGTTCGCGCGCGACGTGCGTTTCAGGCCGGTCATCGAGGTGGGGATTGGTGACGACGTGACGCTCCTGCAGGCGATCGCCGACGTTCACTACGTCTTCTCGAAAGTCCAGGTCTGGAAGCCGTACGTGGGCGGAGGCGCCGGATTGACCTTCGTGAAATTGAACGATGCCCCGACTGGCGTGGACGACACGGACAATGAGCTCAGCCTGATGGGCGTGGGTGGAATCGAGACCAAGCTCAAATCGGCCACGAAGTTTTTTCTGGAGGCCAGAGTCGGGCTCGTGGGGGACGACGAACCGGACTTCAAGCTGGCCGCCGGCTGGACCTGGAAGTAGGCCTTCAGCGGCGGGGGTTCGGGTCGGCCTCCTGGCCCTTCGGGTCGAGCGAGGCGCTGGGAAGCGAGCCGCCAGGCTCCGGTGCTGCCGCGGGCCTCCGGGCGAAGGCGCTGCGGTAGCGCGTCGACAGCACATCGAACCTGTGAAAGAGCAACGCGGTGCCCCGCGCCCGGTACTCGAAGCGGGTCATGATGTAAGCGTCTGGCGAGATCGGCTCGCGGTCGGCCTGGAGATCGAAGGTCTCCACCTTCCCTAGAATCCCGAAGCCGAAGCTCACCGGCTGCACAAGGTGCCCTTCCACACTGACGACGTCGCTCTCCCCATCGAGCCAGAGGAAGCCGGAGAGAGCCGCGGCGATCTTCATGGCCCGCGTGTTCTGGTTCAAGCAGCCCTCGATCGGTGTGAACTCCACCTTGAGGACCTCCCGATCGCCCAGTCGATCGTGGCCGACCGCATCGAGATAGAAGCAGTGCACGAGGTTCTCCAAGTTGAACAGGCTCTCCTGTGCCGGTCTGGCGCGGCCGTCCCTGGAATTGAGGTCCTGCAGGAAGCGCGTTTCTTCCCCACGGACCAGAGAGAACCCCTCGGAATCCTGGGCGACGTCCCGGAACAGCGGACGCTTCATGGTCCGGCCGTCCTGCATGAAGACCTCGTGCACCTCGCTGGTGCGCGAACGGATCGAGCCGTCCGTGGTCCGCTTCTCCAGGACGGCCGTCTCGACATAGGTGTAGTGCTCGATTTCGGCGCGGTCGCGTTGCAGCCGCGCGAGGACTCGGCCGGCGAGGTCGGGATCGGGCGCTGCGCCGCCGTCCGCCCCTGTGCACAGTAGGGAGAAGGCGATCGCACGCGTCGCCCTACCTCTCGGGAATAGGCCTCGGCTGGCTCGCACCGTCCTCCTTGAATGGGCCGAAAGCATCGGAGAAGCAAGCAGGCAACGAGGGATTATGAACCGATCGGGGAGAAGTGTTGCAATAATGTCATCGGTCGGGGGTCTGCGATGACGGCCTGGGGGAGACTTCTGAGTCTGGGGCTTGGAGCGGTGATCGCCCTGCTGGAAGCCTGCGGGGCGGGCGGTGCCCGCTGGGAGTGGAAAAAGCAGTCCTGGCGGCGCTCCCTCGAGGAGCGGATCGCCGGATGGGAGAACTTGCAGCGCGGCGTGCGCACCCGGACGCGCATGTGCCGCTCGTGCAGGACCCTCGTCACCTCCGGCGAGGCCGCTTGTCCCGCCTGTGGCGCCTCGCTGCTCGGCGTTCCGACCGGCGGGGTCGGGCGGGCTCTCAGGATGCTCCTACCGGGGGTCGCGCCCCTCACCACGGCGCTGATCAGCGCGAACGTCGGGATGAGCCTCCTGATCCTGGCCATCTGGGGTGCCAGGGGCGACGCCTCGGGGCCGATGAGCCTACTGGCTCCGCCCGTGGGAGCGCTCTTCGTGTTTGGGGCCAAATCGACCCCCGCGATCCTCGCCGGTCAGGTCTGGCGCCTGGTCACCGCCAGCTACCTGCACGCCGGCCTCCTGCACCTGGTCTTCAACTGCTACACACTCGCCAGCCTCGGCCCCCTCATCGAGGAGTCATTCGGGGCTCGCAAGCACTTCGTCATCTACACCGTGTCCGGTGTCTGTGCCTTCCTCGCCAGTGCACTCTTGAGCCCGGCGTCCTTAAGCGTCGGCGCCTCGGGCGCCATCTTCGGCCTGCTCGGCTTCGCGGTCGTCTACGGACGGTACCGAGGCGGAACCATGGGGCGGCTCATCTCGGATCAGCTTCTGCGCTGGCTCATCCTGGCGGTCCTGATGTTCCTCCTGCCAGCGATCGACAGCGCGGCGCACGTGGGCGGGCTCCTGGCCGGGGGCGTGCTCGGCCTGTTCGTGCAACCCGGGGAGCCGCGCAGCCGCGGCGGCGACAGCCTGCTGCGGATCCTGGCGGCGTCCGCGGTGCTCGTGACGCTAGGATCGTTTCTGGCGATGGTCCTGTCCTACGACACGAGCCTGCGGATGATCGGGCGGTGAGAGATGGTGCCGCGGGACGGAATTGAACCGCCGACGCAGGGATTTTCAGTCCCTCGCTCTACCGACTGAGCTACCGCGGCACCCTCGGTGGGATGGTGCTGGAGCGGCGGATGGTAGCAACGCGTCGCGCGGACTGTCAAGGACGGGAGCAGTGCGCGGGAAGGTCGGCGTCCGCGCGATCCTACGCCCGGGGAGCCGGAGCCTGGCCGCGGGGCCGGGGCGCCTCGCGCGCGGCCGGTTTCTCGTCCCGCGAGGAGGTGGCCGCATCGCGCGCCGTGCCCTCCTTCCCTGCGGGGGGCTTGGCCGTGTCCCGGGCGTCCGGCCTCGGCTCCTTGAGCAGGCCGAGCAGGCGCCGGAGCTTGGTCTCGATCTCGTCGCGCAGGTCCGCATTCTGCTCCAGGAACTGCCGGACGTTCTCCCGCCCCTGCCCGAGCCGGGTCTCGCCGTAGGAGAACCAGGCGCCGCTCTTGTCGATCACCTTGTGGGTAATCGCCAGGTCGATGATGTCACCCACGCGCGAGATGCCGGTCCCGTACAGGATGTCGAACTCGGCGATCTTGAAGGGGGGCGCCACCTTGTTCTTTACCACCTTGACGCGGGTACGGCTGCCGATGTCCTGGTCGCCTTCCTTGATCTGGCCGATGCGGCGGATATCGATGCGGACGGAGGCGTAGAACTTGAGAGCGCGCCCTCCGGTCGTGGTCTCGGGGTTGCCGAACATGACGCCGATCTTCTCGCGGATCTGGTTGATGAAGACCAGGCAGGTGCGCGAGCGCGACACCAGGCCGGTCAACTTGCGGAGGGCCTGCGACATCAGCCTCGCCTGCAGGCCGACGTGCGCGTCGCCCATCTCCCCCTCGAGCTCCGCCCGGGGGACCAGGGCGGCCACCGAGTCGATGACCAGGACATCCAGCGCGCCGGAGCGCACCAAGACCTCGGTGATCTCCAGAGCCTGCTCGCCGGAGTCGGGCTGCGAGACCAGGAGGTTGTCGACGTCCACCCCCAGCTTGCGCGCGTAGTCGGGGTCGAGGGCGTGCTCGGCGTCGATGAATGCCGCCAGCCCTCCATGGCGCTGGGCCTCCGCCACGACGTGCAGGGCGAGAGTGGTCTTCCCGGACGACTCGGGACCGAAGATCTCGACCATCCTTCCGCGCGGCACACCACCGATTCCCAGGGCGGTGTCGATCGACAGCGAGGTCGTCGAGATGATCGGGATCTCCTGTTGGAAATCCTTCGCTCCCAGCTTCATGATCGATCCCTTGCCGAACTGCTTCTCGATTTGGGCCAGGGCGAGGTCGAGCGTCCGTCCTTTTTCTTTGGGGTCCTGCGCCATCGGTTCGATCCCCTTCTGTGGGCTGGTTTTGGGCGTCTCCGGGGAAGGCATGGGCATCTTAGGACAATCCTCCGGGAGTGTCAACGCGGCGCCCCTCGCAAGGAGCGCGCCAGCGCGGACGCCCTCTCGAGCCGGTGTTGGCATCCTCCGCCCGCTCGCGGTTGGCATCGGCCCGGGCGCCGGCCGGGGAGCGCGAGATGGCCGGGGAGTGTACTCCTGCCGACATGTCGGACACTCGACGCCCGCGAGCGGACGCCCATTTCGGATTCTGGACAGCCGATTTTGGTGACGGAGTTTCTTGACAGCCCCGGAGAGCCCCGTTATATTGAGGTTACGACCGGCGACCCCGTGGTCGCCGGTCATCATTTGATGCGGCCATGAGGCGCGTGCACCGTACTCTCCTAAGGCTCTCGGCTCTGGGTCCATCCCTGGCCCTGATGGTGGTGTGCGTCGGTGCCGGTGAATCGGCGCCCTCGACGACCGATCAGGCGAGCGTGCCGCAGGAGCCGCAGGCGTCCGACGGGACGACCTCCCCCGATAGCGGAGGCAGCTCCGCCCGGACCAAGGTCCACGAGTTGATCGAGCGCATGCAGGAGGCCTACCAGGCAGGTCTGGAGGCCTATCAGGCGGGACGTTACGACGAGGCGAGGGAGCACTTCGACCGGGCGGTGGACCTGGTGATCAGCAGCGACGTCGACCTCGACAACGACCCCGCGCTCAAGAAGGCCTTCGACGAGATCGTCAAAAACATCGCCGACATGGACGCCGACCTCTACAGCCGTGACGCGGAGGGGAAGGAAGACCGCTCCCCCCTCGACGAGCTCAAGGACATCACCACGCACCTGCCGCCCGAGGACGCCGAGAAGGAGCGCCTGAAGATCCAGAAGCTGGCGGGGAAGATCGAGTACGACCTGCCGATCGTCCTGCATCCCAGGGTGCTCCAGATGGTGGAGGCGTTCCAGACGCGCCTGCGGGAGGAGTTCGAGGCCGGCTTGAAGCGATCGGGGGCCTACCTGCCGATGATCAAGAGGATCTTCAGGGAGGAGGGGTTGCCTGAAGACCTGGCGTACATGGCACACCAGGAATCGGCCTTCAAGAACAACGCCTATTCGCGGGCGCGGGCCAAGGGGATGTGGCAGTTCATGTCGTTCACCGGGCGCAAGTACGGTCTCAAGCGGGACCTCTGGGTGGACGAGCGCAGCGATTTCGAGAAGGCGACCCGCGCCGCGGCGGCCTACCTCAAGGATTTGTACGAGCGCTACAACGACTGGTACCTGGCGATGGCGGCGTACAACGCGGGTGAGGGGAGGATCGACCGCGCCATCCACCGAGCGCGCGCCAAGGACTTCTGGGCGCTGACGCGCACCCGCTACATCCGGCCCGAGACCAAATACTACGTGCCGGCCATCCTCGCTTCGATCCTGGTCGACAAATCGCCCGAGGATTACGGCTTCGACAACGAGATTGACCCGGAGCTGAGTTGGGAGTCCGTGACGCTCGAAAAGGCGACCGATCTGCAGGTGATCGCGGACGCCGCCGGGACGACCCTGGAAACAGTCCGCTTCCTCAACCCGGAGTTGCACGGGCTCATCACCCCTCCGAACCTGCCGTCGTATACGGTGCGGGTCCCCGAAGGAACACGGCGCGAGGTCCTGGCGAAGCTCGAGGAGATTCCGGACGATCAGAGGGTGTCCTGGACGCTCCACGAGGTCCGTCCTGGAGAGACCTTCGTGCAGGTCGCCAGGAAGCATTCGGTCCCCGTCCGCGCCCTGCTGGACGCGAACCCGCGGTATGCCGGCCGGCGCCTGCGCCGCGGGATGGTCCTCAACGTGCCGCTGGACGGCGGCACACCCCAACTGGCGCTGGCGCGGGCGAGCCAGGAGCCGGAGTTCGAGCGCGGCGCCCGGATCGTGCACCGGGTCCGCAAAGGGGAGACCCTGCAGGAAATCGCCGCGATGTATCAGACCACGGTGGCCAATCTGAAGCGCTGGAACGGCCTGAACGGCTCGCTCATCCGGCCGGGCCAGCGTCTGATCGCCTACTACCGCGAGAGGGGGAACGGTCCGCGCGCCGACCTTGCGCAACCTGACGCCGCCGTGTCCGTCTCCGGCGGACGGATCGAGTACCGCGTGCAGTCGGGCGACACCCTGTCGTCCATCGCGCGGAAGTTCAACGCCGCCCTCGAGGACCTCTGCCGTTGGAACAATCTCGCAGCGGACAGCGAGCCACAGCCCGGCGATCGGCTGTTCGTCGGCGAAGCCCCCCCTTCGGCAGACTCGCCTGACGGGGAAGTCACCCGGCAGGCTCCGGGCGAAGGCGCGATCCTGCACCGGGTGAGGCGGGGGGAGACCCTGCACCGGATCGCGCGATTATACGACGTGAGCGTGCAACAGGTCCGGAACTGGAACCGCCTGGGAGGCACGTCGCGCATCTATCCTGGGCAGGTCCTGACGATCCGTCGCGGCTGATCGTCCTCCTGCGCTCGCATCGATCCCCGACGTCTGCTAGGATTCGCCGCACATCATGACCCTTGTCCGGAGATCCGCCCGCCCGCGTGCGTCTCGCGGCCCGGCGCTGGTCCTGGCGGCCGTCCTCCTCCAGGGCAGCGGCTGCGCCCGCGGCACCTCCGAAGGCGAGCGGACCGATTCGCTGGCGACGATCCTCGCCCACGCCGACAGCTCCTTCCTGGATGGGGACTACCGTGAGGCCGAGAGCGCGTACGAGGCGGCAGTTCGACGGGATCCCGACAACGGACCCGCCACGACCAATCTGGCCACCTGTTACCTGAAGAATCGTGCCGTCAGGAAGGCCCAGGATCTCCTCAACGCCCACCTCGGTCGGCACCCCGACGATATCGCGGCTCGCCTCGTCCTGGCGCGCGTCTTCGTCCGCCAGGGGGAGCTCGGCCCGGCCGCCGACGCCCTGAGGTCCGTGCTGCGATCCGATCCGGACAACCTGGTGGCGCACCACAACCTCGGCTTCATCGCCTACCGCAGCCGTCTGTACGAGGAGGCGGAGGCGCACCTCAAGCGCGCCGTGCAACTCAGGCCGGAGTACGCCGAGGCGCACTACGGGCTCGGTCTCACCTACCTGGCGAGGCATCGCCTGGACGATGCAATCGCCTCCCTGGAGCGCGCCGTGAGCCTCGAGCCGGGCCACGTCGGCGCCCACTTCAACCTGGCCAACGCCTATGCGCGCGCCGGCCGGGCCAGGGACGCCGGGAAGCAGCAGGCGCTGTACGCCGATCTCAGCGGCCGTGGCAAGGCGCGCCAGGAGAAGGAAGCCCAGATCAAGGCCAGCAGTGTTGTGGCTCTCCAGCACGTCCTGGAGGGCAGGTATCCCGAGGCGCTGGCGGAATACCAGACGTTGGCCGGCAGGTACCCCGACCACGCCCCCCTCTACAACGAGATCGGCCGCCTGCAGCTCCGCCTCGGCATGCGCCCGGAGGCGTTCGCATCGTTGCAAAAGGCGGTGTCGCTCGACCCGAAGCTGAGCGAGCCGCATTACCTTCTCGCCGGGCTGTACCGGGAGCGGGGGGAGGCGAAGGCGGCCGACCGCGAGCTGGAGATCTTCGCGGCGCTCGAAACGATCCCGGAAGGGAAGTCAGGCTATTGATGCCGCCCGCCTGCGGGTCGGAGTGGCGTCCCGTTTTTCTCGCGGCGGCAGGGGCCGCGGCGCTGTCCGTTCTCCCCGCGGCCGGAGAGGCGCCGGCATCCGTTCCCTTGAGGTTCACGGATGTCACGGCCGCTGCCGGGATCGACTTCACTCACAGGCACGGCGGCAGCGGCCGGAAGTACTACATCGAGACGGTCCCTCCCGGCTCCTGCTGGCTCGACTACGACAACGACGGGTGGCAGGACGTCTATCTCGTCCAGAGCGGTCCCCTGCCGGGGACGCCCCGGCTGCCGGGCGGCCCTCATGCCCGCCTGTACCGCAATCTCGGCGACGGCACCTTCGCCGACGTCACGGACCAGGCCGGCGTCGCGAACGCCGCCGGCTACGGGAACGGCTGCACGGCAGGCGACTACGACAACGACGGCGACCCGGATCTCTACGTCACCAACTTCGGCCCGTCGGTCCTGTACAGGAACAACGGCGAGGGCACGTTCTCCGATGTAACCGAACAGGCGGGCGTCAGAAATGGCCTGTACGCGGCGAGCGCCGCCTGGGCCGATTACGACAACGACGGGCGCCTGGACCTGTTCGTCGCCAATTACGTCGACTTCACGATGGACGACCAGAAGTTCTGCGGCAACGTCAAGACCAACCGTCGTTCCTATTGCCACCCCGATGCCTTCGGAGGTCTCCCGGACGCGCTGTACCACAACGAAGGGAACGGAACGTTCAAGGAGCTCGCGAAGGCCGCCGGCATCTGGGATCCGAACGGCAAGGGGCTCGGCGTCGTCTGGTTCGACTTCGACTCCGACGGCGACGTCGATCTCTACGTGGCGAACGACGCGACGCCGAACATGCTGTACCGCAACGAGGGGAACGGCCGGTTCACGGACATCACCCTCCTGGCAGGCGTCTGCTGCAGCGAGGACGGCAAGCCCGAGTCGGGAATGGGCACCGACGCCGGAGACGCCGACGGCGACGGCTGGCCGGACCTGTTCGTGACCAACCTGAGCAACGAAACGAACCAGCTCTACCGCAACCTGGGGGGGAAGGGTCCCTTTTCCATCGACACCTACCCCGCCGGACTGGGAGAAGTCAGTCTTTTGATGACGGGATGGGGGACCGACTTCTTCGACTACGACAACGACGCCGATCTGGACCTCATCGTGAGCAACGGCCATCCCATGGACGACATCGAAGAGGACAG
>JBIOWS010000357.1:0-4498 GCA_044868745.1 Candidatus Polarisedimenticolia bacterium | reverse complement strand
CGCTACGCCAGGCTCAAAGGGCACACCTGGGACTCCTACCTCGCCGGTCTCGGCAGCGAGCACCGTTACAACTTCCGCAGGAGGCTGCGGCAGCTCCAGAACCGCTTCGAAGTCCGTTTCGAAGCGGTCCGCTCGGAGGAGGGGCGCGGGGAAGCGCTGGCGCGGGTGATCACGCTGCACAACGCGCGCTGGTATGCGCGAGGTCTCTCGAACGCTTTCCACACGCTCGCTCTGATCCGATTCCACGAGGAGATGACGCGCCTGGCCGGCGAGCGTGGATGGCTCCGGATCTTCACGCTCTGGCTCGACGGCCAACCGGCGGCCGCGCTATACGGCTTCAGGTACGGCGGGGTGTTCTATTTCTACCAGTCGGGGTTCGACCCCTCGCACGCGAAGCACAGCGTGGGGCTCGTCACCATGGGGTTGACGATCCGGAGCGCCCTCGAAGAGGGGGTGGAGGAGTACGACATGCTCCAGGGGGTGGAGGACTACAAGCGCCACTGGGCGCACGAGACCCGCTGGCTGGCGCGACTGGAGGTCTTCCCCCCGCACCTGCGCGGGGCGCTCCTCCGCAGGGCGGTGGCGCTGCGCCGGGCGGCGCGGCGCGCGGCGCGCAGCGTCCTCCCCAGGAGCCTCGCCCACAGGCTGGTCGCACGCCAGAGGTCCTCCGCCGGAGGTTGAATCATGATCAGGCTTCTCGCCAAGACAGGCATCGCCTGCGGTCTGCGCTGGTCCGGGGCGGGCCTCCTGCAGGAGGCGATGGACGGCCGGAGAGGCGCGCCGTGGGTCCTCGGCTACCACCGCGTGGTGGAGGACTTCAGCAGGAGCGCCCGCGATTCGATCGCGGCCCTGCTGATCAGCCGGGCGACGCTGGAGCGGCACCTCGATTGGATCGGTCGCCGCTACGAATTCGCTTCGCTCGACGAGATCGGTTCCCGCCTGGAGCGCCAAGAGGCGTCCGGCCCTCCCGCGGCGGCCGTCACTTTCGACGACGGGTACAGCGATGTCTATCACCAGGCGTTCCCGCTTCTGAAGCGCAAGGGGATCCCCGCCGCCGTGTTCGTCGTCACGGATCATATCGGGACGTCCCGGGTCCTGCCGCATGACAGGCTGCAACTTCTTCTGGCCCGGGCCTTCTCCGTATGGGCCTCGCCCGCCGAGGATCTGCCCCGAGTCCTCCGGGGGGCCGGGATCCGGCTGCCCGGGAACGCCACGCTGGGTCGCGACGCGACCGATCCCCACGGGGCGATGCGGCTGATCCTCGAGGCATTGCCTCAAGACGAGGTCGAGCGGGCCGCCTCCTGCCTGGAGACCGAAGTGACCATCGAGGACGAGGCCCTGACGGCGCGCCGCCCGATGACCTGGGAGATGCTCCTGGAGATGAGCCGGGCAGGGATCACCATCGGCTCGCACGGCAGGACGCACCGCCTGCTGACCAGGGAGAGCGAGGCCAAGGTGCTGGGCGAGACGGCCGGGTCGAGGAGCGCTCTGGAGGCGAGGCTCGGGTTCACGATCCGGCACTTCGCTTATCCCAACGGCTGGTTCGATGCCACCACGACCAGGGCCGTCGGCGCGGCAGGGTACCGTTACGCCTACACCGCGTGCCGGCATCGCGACTCCGAGCATCCCCTGCTGACGATTCCGCGCACCCTCCTCTGGGAGAACTCGGCCCGGGGCCCGCTCGGTCGCTTCTCGCCGGCGCTGATGAGATGCCAGGCGAGCGGGACCTTCAACCGGCTGTCCGGCTGTCGCCTCGACCACGGGACGCGCTCGTGGGCGGTCCGGTGAGATCGATCGTGAAGCCGACCGTCGTCCTGATGTCGGGACGTGCTCTCGGCGCGGCGGTCTCTTTCTGCATCCCGGTCGTGCTCGCCAGGGTGTTCGATCAGGCGACCTTCGGCACGTACAAGCAGCTCTTCCTGATCTACGCGACCCTGTACGGCATCGCCCAGCTCGGGATGGCGGAGAGCCTTTTCTACTTCGTCCCCTCGGACCCTGGCAAGGCGGGCCGCTACAGTCTGAATGCCATGCTCGTCCTGGCGTGCGCCGGGGCGGCCTGTCTCGGCCTTCTGTGGGCCGGGGCGGAGGAGATCGGACGCGCCTTCAGCAATCCCGGACTGTCGGCCGGCGCCCCTCTGATCGGCCTGTTCCTGGCCCTGATGCTGGCCTCCGCCGGCCTGGAGATCGTCCTGACGGCCCGCCAGCGCTTCGCCTGGGCCGCCTGCGCCTACGCCGCATCCGATCTCCTGCGGACCGTCCTCCTCCTCGTGCCGGTCCTGCTGTTCCGGAGCCTGGAATGGCTTCTGTACGGGGCGATCGTCTCGGCGGCGCTGCGGCTGGTCGCCGCCGCCCTGTACGTGCGGCGGGAATTCAACGCCGATCTCGGCCCGGACCGGGCCCTCCTGACACGGCAGATGGCCTACGCCCTGCCGTTCGAGATGGCGGTCCTGGTGGAGATCCTGCAGACGAACCTGCACCAGTACGCGGTCTCCTGGCATTTCGACGTGGCGGCGTTCGCCGTCTACTCCGTGGGATGCCTCCAGGTGCCGCTGGTGGACCTGGTGGCCGGCTCGTCGAGCAACGTCATGATGGTGCGGATGGCCGAGGACCTCCACGATGGCCGCGGCGGGTCCGTGCTGGCCACCTGGCACGAGGCGACTCGCAAGCTGGCCCTGGTCTTCTTTCCGTTGGTCGGGCTGCTGCTGGTCACCGCCCGGGAGCTGATCGTCGTGCTGTTCACGGCCGGCTATCTCGCCAGCGTGCCGATCTTCATGGTCTGGTCGGTCTCGTTCCTCCTCTGCGCCTTCCAGGTGGACGGCGTGCTGCGGGTGTACGCCGACACGCGTGCCCTTCTGGGGCTCGGGACGATCAAACTGGTGCTGATCGCGACCACGGTGAGCTGGTTCCTGACCCGGTTCGGACTGATCGGCGCCGTGTTGGTGACGGTGCTGGCCAGCGCGGTCGCGAAGGCGCTGGCGCTGGCGCGCCTGAGGCGCCATTTGCGCGTGCCGGTCTCGGAGCTGCTCCCCTGGACCGGCCTGGCGGCCACTCTGGGGAGCGCCGCCGCTGCGGGTCTGCTGGCCTGGATCATCAAGGCGGAACTCGACCTGGCGCCTTTGCCTCTCCTGCTGACGACGAGCCTGTCGTACGCGCTCGTCTACCTCGGACTGTGCGGGGCGTTCGGCGGCACCGGATTGAGGACGAGGCTCGCGGCCCTGAGAGCGGCCCAGCGCTGAAGGATCAGTCGAGGCGGAATCGATGTGCGGGATTGCCGGAGTTGTGAGTCTCAGCGAGAAGCCGGTCGAGGAGGCGGAGCTCCGGTCGATGTGCGACGTGCTGGCGCATCGCGGCCCGGACGACGAGGGGTTCCATGTTGGAGTGGGTGTCGGCCTGGGGATGCGTCGGCTGAGCATCATCGACCTCGCCACGGGCCGTCAGCCGGTCCGGAACGAGGACGGCTCGGTCCTGGCGGTCTGCAACGGCGAGATCTACAACTTCCGGGAGCTGCGCGACACCCTGGAGGGCCGCGGGCACCGCTTCCGCACCGCTTCCGACTCGGAGATCATCGTCCACCTCTACGAGGAATACGGCACGCGCTGCGTGCAGTGGATGCGAGGCATGTTCGCCTTCGCGCTGTGGGACGAGCGGCGCCGCACGCTCCTGGCCGCCCGCGACCGGCTGGGGATCAAGCCGCTCTACTACGCCGTGATGGGGGGGAGGCTCATTTTCGCCTCCGAGCTCAAGTCCGTGCTGCAGCTCCCCGAGGTGCCACGCCGCCTCGACTGGAGCGCCCTGAACCACCTCCTCACGTCCCTCTCCACTCCCGCCGCCCAAAGCATCGTGGAAGGGGTGCGCAAGCTCGAGCCGGGACACCTGCTGATCGCCGCACCCGGCCGGGAGACGCGGGTCGAGCCGTACTGGGACCTGCGCTTCGAGCCCGACCGCGGGCGCACCGAGGAGGAGCTCGTCGAGCGCCTGCGCGAGCTGCTCCGGGAATCGATCCGCCTGCACCTGGTGAGCGACGTGCCGCTGGGCGCCTTCCTGAGCGGGGGGATCGATTCGAGCGCGGTGGTGGCGACGATGGCCCGCCTGGGCACCGGCCCCGTGAAGACCTTCTCGATCGGCTTCACCGAGGACGACTACGACGAGCTGGTCCACGCACGGCGGGTCGCCGGGGCGTTCGCCACGGATCACCACGAGCTGATCCTCGCCCCGGACGTCCTGGACGTCGTGGAGGACATCGCCTGGTTCCTCGACGAGCCGTTCGGTGACTCCTCGGCGATCCCGACCTACATGGTGTCGCGGCTCGCCGCCGGACAGGTGACGGTCGTCCTGTCGGGTGACGGCGGGGACGAGCTGTTCGGCGGCTACGACAAGTACCTGGTCGAGGCGCGCGAGCGGCGGTACGGCTCGCTGCCGGGCCCGGTGCGCGCGGGACTCGCCGCCGCCGCGGCGGTGATGCCCGACGGGATGAGGGGGCGGAACCTTTTGCGCCATT
>JBIOWS010000356.1:0-4824 GCA_044868745.1 Candidatus Polarisedimenticolia bacterium | reverse complement strand
AGGAAGCCATCGAACTCAGGGTGGAGGACAGCAATCTGATTCTGAAGGGAGAACGGAAGGCGCCTGCAGACGTCAAGCCGGAGGAGTTCCACCGCTCGGAGCGCCCTTACGGCCCGTTCGTCCGCTTCTTCAGCCTGCCCGGCAACGTCGACCAGACCTCGATCCGTGCCACCCAGAAGAACGGCGTCCTGGAGGTGGTCCTGCCCAAGAAGCAGGAATCCAGGAGCAGGCCGATCCGGGTGGACGTCAAGTAAAGAGGGAAGCGACTGGAGCGCCACCGGGCCGGCTGGAGCGAGCCTGCCGGTGTGCGATAGAATACAGGTCTCGCCGCGTGGCGCGCGGCGTCGAGAGATACATGGAGGTTGATGCGAGATGAACGCGTTGAAGACAGCCTTTTTCCTTGGCCTCCTCTCTGCCCTGATCATCGTCATCGGCGGCAGTCTCGCGGGTCGCCAGGGTATGATGGTGGCCCTCGGCATCGCTGCGTGCATGAACTTTTTCTCCTACTGGTTCTCCGACCGCCTGGTCCTCGCCATCCACCGGGCCCAGCCGGTGAGCCGCGAGCAGGCGCCGCAGCTGTTCGAAATTCTCGAAAGACTGACCAGCCGCGCCGGGATCCCGATGCCGCGCGTCTACGTGCTGCCCGAGGAGGCGCCAAACGCCTTTGCGACCGGACGCAACCCGCGGCACGCGGCAGTTGCGGTCACGCACGGGATCATGAGGATCCTGAGCGCCGAAGAGCTGGAGGGAGTCCTGGCCCACGAGTTGTCGCACATCAGGAATCGCGACATCCTGATCAGCTCAGTCGCCGCGACACTCGCGGCCTCCATCATGGTCATCGCCAATATGGCCCGCTGGGCTGCCATCTTCGGCGGGGGTAGCCGGGACGAGCGCGGCGGAACGAACCCGATCGCCCTGCTGGCCACGGCCATCCTGGCCCCGTTCGCGGCGACGCTGATCCAGCTGGCGGTGTCGCGCTCGCGCGAGTACCAGGCCGACGCCAGCGGCGCCGAGATGACACGCAATCCGTACGGTCTGGCGAACGCCCTCCAGAAGCTTGAGGATTACAGCAAGAGGATCCCGATGGCGACCGCCGGGCCGATCTCGAGTCACCTGTTCATCGTCAAGCCGCTCACAGGACAGAGCATGGCGAGCCTCTTCAGCACCCATCCGCCGATCCGGGAGAGGATCCGGCGCCTCCTGGGTCGCTGAAGCGCCGTTCCGAAACGCGGACATCCCGGTTCAACATGAACGACGAGAGACAGACCAAGGACAAGAAGGGAAACGGCCGGGACGCCCCTTTCGCCGTCATCGACAGGCGTCCGAATCTAGGGGGAGACTCGGGACCATCCACGGAGCCGCCGGGTCCCCGGCACCCCACCTATGTCGAGCAGCTCCAGGCCCGCGCCGAGGAGGCCGACCGGCAGGCCCGGGAGATCTCGTCCGCCTACCGGAAGATGGAACAGGAGCGCGAGGCCTTCCGCGAGCGTGTCACGCGCGACCTGGAGAGGCGCGTCGAGATCGCGCGGGCCGAATTGCTGCGAAAGGTCATCGACGTTGTGGACGACCTGGACAGGGCGATCGCCGCGGCCCACACCGCGACCAACCCGAACCAGATCCTCGAGGGGATCACACTGACGCGCGATCGCCTGCTCAAGATCCTCGCCTCGGAGGGCGTCAATCCCGTCGAGACCGTCGGCCGGCCCTTCGATCCGGCATTCGAGGAAGCGGTCGCGAGCGAGGAGGTGGACGACCCCGCGCGCGCCAATCTGGTCCTTGATGAACTCGCCAAAGGGTACACGCTGCGGGGGGCGCTGCTGCGGGCCGCGCGCGTCAAGGTCGGGCGGCTGCCTGCCGCTCAGACCCCCCAGCAGGCGGGTGCGGATCCCATCGACCGTTCCTGACCGCCAAAAGGTCCTCCGGAGCCCGGCCGTCGACCGGAAATGGCGGATCGATCCCCAGCAATCGGCAGATGAAAGGCGCCACGTCCAGCGCCCGTACTAGCTCCCGGCGCGCCCCCGGCCGGATGCCCGCTCCCCAGGCGTAGAAAACTCCCCGCATCTCCGACAATTCGGGAGAGTAGCCGTGCATCCCCATTGAGGCGGGGAGGGCCCCTGGATCGCCGTCGGCGAAGTACGAGCCCGCGGGCGCGATCGCCACGAGGTCGCCGACCCGCGACGGGAAGAGGTAGTGCCAGGACGGCGGGAGGCGGTCTCTCGGGAAGAGGGTCGTGCCCTCGATGCCCGCCAGGATCGCCGCAGCGGATGCGCAGGCCCGATCGTCGGGACAGTAGAGGTTTGAGGTGGCCCCACTGGAGACGACGTGCACCCGCCGCGCCTCACCCGTCAGCAGCCGGTCCATCCGAAGCACGCGCGATACCCCGGACATCCCGTGATCGGAGACGACCACGAGTGCGATCCGGTCGCCGGCGCGACCGAGGGCACGCAGGAGGCGTCCGAGGAGCCGATCGGTCCGGCGGACGATTTGCAACACTTCCTCCGAGTCCGGCCCTCCGCGATGGCCGGCGGCATCCGGCCCGTGCAGGTACGACAGGATCAGGTGCGGGCGGTCGGGGTCGCGCGAGCCGATCCAATCTCTAATCCGGTCGATCCTCTCCGAGTCCTTCACGTCGCGCGAAAAGGGGACCCACACGGTCGCCGCCTTGCCGTGCCAGGGTCCGTAGGAGAAGACCCAATGGTACACGGCGGTCCGGACGCCCTGGCGTTCGGCCGTGACCCAGAGGGGCTCGGCCATTAGCCACGAGGGATTGTCGTCCATGCGGAAGACTCCTCGCTCGCGATCGAAAAACTTGTTGTTCAGGATCCCATGGCGGGCGGGATGGACACCGGTCGCCAGCGTGGCATGGACGGGGAAAGTCGAGGCTGGGAAGGTCGGCACGAGGTTGCGCGCGGATGCCCCCTCCCTGGCGATCCGGGCGAAATTCTCCGCTCCGGCCCTCACCGGGTAGTCCCAGCGCATCCCGTCGACGGAGATCAGGACCACAGTCTCGGCAGGCCCGCGAGACGGGCCGGGCTCCGGAGCGCCGGGGCCCGCGGAAGCCACCACCCCAGCGCCGACGAGGACGATCGCCGCAAGGAGGAGCATCCGAAAATCGGCGGGAGAGCGCCGGTCAGACAAGGTAGGCAGCGGCGAAGCCGACTTGGGCGAGCATCATCATCAGATACATGTGCGTCCAGGAGGGATGATTCTCGGATCGCGCCAGGGAAGCCGGGTCCCTGACGATCAGGCGGGCCGTCCAGCCTCCCCAGCCAGCGAGCACGACACCCAGGATCGAAAGAAGCAGCGGGTCGCCCGTCAACACGGCGCCCGTCCCGAAGGGATCCGGCAGCAGGGTGCCCAATGGGATCAACAACCACGGGAGGACGAAGTACGGCGCGATCAGCCGGGCGGCCCTCTCCACTCCGTGTCGGATCGGGAGGGTTCTGCAGCCGTGGGCGGCGTCTCCCTCCATGTCCGAGAAATCCTTGCTGGTGGTCGCGCCCAGGAGGAACAGCATGAAGATCGTCCCGATGTACCACGGCTCCAGGTGCAGGACGCTTCCGACCATCGACCATCCCGCCACCTTCAAAAGGCAGCCGCGGGGAATGGCGATCGTCAGGTTCGCCCAGAGACCGAAGCGCTTGGTGCGTCCCCAGGCCGGATCAGAGTAGACGAGGGTGAGGACCATGCCGGCGAGAAAGATGAAAAAGCACTGGTGATCGGCCAGGGGAGCGGTCAGCTTATCGACCAGCGCAGACCGAGGGTGGACCACGACGACCCAGGTCGGCAGGATCGCCAGGAGATAGAGGAAGGCCGCGAACCTTCGACCCGCTCCGACGGAGATCGCCCCGGACGCCAGCGGCCTCTGAGGCTTGTTGCGGCGGTCGATTTCCAGGTCATGGTATTGGTTGATCACATTGCTCGCCGCGTTCAACAGGGCAGCACAAACCGAACCGAGAGCGATGGTCAGCAACACCGTCGCTGAGAGGCGGCGTGCCGGGTCCGGGTTGTGAGCCGAGCCAAAGGCGGTCAAGGCTCCGGAGACCACGCCGATAGTGGGCGGCAGCAGTGTGAAGGGGCGGGTGAAGGCGAAATAGAGGCGCGCCCGGGCAGCGATCCCCGTCTCTGCGCGCTTCCTCGACTCGACCACTCCGGCAGCCCCCCCCGCTTCCTATGCCGACGACCAGGCGGCGACTCCGATGCCAGCGAGCGCCCCGATCAACGTGTTGGTAAAGTTCACCGCTTCGTTGTCGATGAGACCGCCGGTCTCGAGCGTGGCCCCCAGGACCGAGTCCACGGTCGATCCGAGGAAGGCTGCGAGCAGGACGACCCAGATCCGGGCCGGTTCGAGAAACCCGGTTGCACAGGCTGTCGCGGCCACGACGGCTGCGGCCAGGACTCCCGTCAGCGTTCCCAGCCAGGAGATCGCACCGTTGGTCCCGGCCGCGACCTGGCGCAAGTTCGTGATGAGCACGGGACGGCCGCCGTATGCCTGCCCGACCTCGCTGCTGACGGTGTCGAAGGCCGCCGTTGCGCAGGCGCAGACGAAGGCCAGGACGAAGATCGCGGGCATGGCGGAGGCGGCGATCAGGAAGGCGAGGTACACCGCGACGCCGCAATTGGCCACGGCGTGGCGGGCCGAGCGGGCTCCCGATTTGGCCTGGGCGATGCCGGCGCGTTCCTTGCGGCGGAGACCGAGCCGGGTCGCCGCGGAGCCGAGCACGAAGAAGGAGAACAGGACGGCGAAACCGGACCAGCCGGCGAAGGTGATCACCAGCAGGCCGATGACGAAACCGGCGACCATCCCCGAACCGTCGACCGCCC
>JBIOWS010000355.1:0-2787 GCA_044868745.1 Candidatus Polarisedimenticolia bacterium | reverse complement strand
GACGCGGAGGCTGCGCACAACGCGGCCGTACCCGTCCACGAGCACACCCCCGCATGAGGTGCCCAACGACGGCATGGTCATCAGCGGATTATATACCGGCGACGTGGATGGCCCGCGGATGCGCAGGGGGTCTATCGCCGCCACGGAGAGCGGCCGCGCCGGTCTAATCGACCTCGAAAACCGCCTGGACCTCCAGACAGGCGTTCAGGGGGAGTTCGGCGACCCCGAGGACGGATCGCGTGTGCTTGCCCCGCTCCCCGAAGACTTTGACGAACACCTCGGACGCCCCCTCCATCACTGCGAAGGCGTCGAGGAAGCCCGGAGCCGCCGCGACATAACCGACGAGCTGGACGATCCGTTTGATCCGGTCGAGATCTTCGATCGCTTGCTTGGCCGTCGCTAGGACACCGAGCGCCGCGAGCCGCGCCGCCTCGGCTCCCTGCTCGACCGTGATCTCGCGGCCGATCTTGCCGACGTGCTTGAGCCTGCCGTTCTCCTTCGGAAACTTCCCGGAGACGAACAGAAGGCTACCGGACCTCACGCTCTGAACGTACGACCCGGCCGGCTTGCCGACCTCGGGGAGGTGATAACCCAGGGACTCCAGCGTCTTTTCGATCTCGCCTGCCATCGGAGTTCCCTCCAGGGATGCGGCCCCATCTCGGCACGACCCGCGTGCGTCGTTGCGCCGCGCTCTTCACGAAGTTCAATATTAGCATCGCGGCGCGAACTGTCCAGGGTTTTCGAGAATGCTTTTGACTTGCCGGCGCGGCGTGCGCTAATATTCCTCGATGCAGCACCCCGCTCAGGCGGCGAAACACGCGGTCGGAGTCATCCCAGCCCGCTACCAGTCGTCCCGCTTCCCCGGAAAGCCTCTGGCGCTGATCGCCGGAAAGCCGCTCGTGGAGCGCGTTTTCGAGCGCGCCCGCGCCGCCCGGAAACTGTCGCGCCTGCTGGTGGCGACCGACGACGATCGGATCGTGCGGGCGGTGGAGGCGTTCGGAGGGGAGGCGTTCATGACCTCGCCCGGACATCCCTCCGGCACCGATCGCCTGGCCGAGGTGGCGCGCCGCGTGCCGGCCGAGATCTACGTCAACATTCAGGGGGACGAGCCGCTCCTCGATCCCCGCGACATCGATGCCCTGGTGGAGTGCCTCGAGGCCGACCCGACGATCGACATGGCGACGCTGCGCGAGCCGCTCAGGGAAACGGAGCCCGCGGATGACCCCGACGTCACCAAGGTGGTGTGCGACGAGACGGGGCGCGCGCTCTATTTTTCGAGGAGCGCGATCCCCTTCGACCGGGCCGGATCGGGAAGCGGGCCGGCGCCGGACGCGTCCGGGGCACGGGCTCCCAGGTTCCGCCACGTGGGGCTGTACGCCTACCGGGCCCGGTTCCTGTTCGAGTTCGCCTCCTGGCCCTCCGGCTCCCTGGAGCGCATGGAGGGACTGGAGCAGCTGCGCGCCCTCGAGCGGGGGCGGGCGATCCGGGTGCTGCCGGCCCGCGGGCACTACGTCGGCGTCGACTCGCCAGACGATGTGCCGTCGGTAGAGAGAGCGCTGGGGGCGAGACTCGCGAGATGAGCGTGCCGACCAAATACATCTTCATCACCGGCGGCGTGGTTTCGTCGCTGGGGAAGGGTCTCGCCGCGGCCTCCATCGGACGGCTCATGGAGGCCCGCGGGTTCAGCGTCACGCTGCAGAAGCTCGATCCCTACCTGAACGTGGACCCGGGCACGATGAGCCCCTTCCAGCACGGCGAGGTGTACGTGACCGAGGACGGCGTCGAGACCGATCTCGACCTGGGCCATTACGAGCGTTTTACCTCGACCGCCTGCTCCCGCGACCACAACTTCACAAGTGGACGGATTTACGAGCAGGTCATCTCCAAGGAGCGGCGCGGCGATTACCTCGGCGGCACCGTCCAGGTCATCCCGCACGTCACGGACGAAATCAAGGAAAGCATCCGCAAGATCTCCAAGGGGATCGACATCCAGATCGTCGAGATCGGAGGAACGGTCGGCGACATCGAGTCGCTCCCCTTCCTGGAGGCGATCCGCCAGTTTCGCCTCGAGGCCGGCAGAAGCAACGCCGTCTTCGTCCATTTGACCTTGGTGCCCTACATAGGGGCAGCCGGCGAGCTGAAGACCAAACCGACCCAGCATTCGGTCCGCGATCTGCGCGCCATCGGGATCCAGCCGGATGTCCTGCTCTGTCGCACGGACCGGTTCATCCCCAAGGAGATCAAGAAAAAGATCGCCCTGTTCTGCAACGTCCCCGAGGACGCGGTCATCACTGCCAAGGATGTGGAGACGATTTACGAGGTCCCTCTGGTCCTTGCCAAGGAGGGACTGGACGCCATCCTTCTGAAGCTCCTCGACCTGCCGTACCGGGACAAGAACATGGACGACTGGGTCCGTATGGTCGAACGCGCCCGGAACCCGACGGGGGGAGAGGTGATCGTCGGGATCGTCGGCAAGTACGTCACGTACGAGGACTCCTACAAGAGCCTCAACGAGGCCCTCAGCCACGGCGGCATCGCCAACGATGTGCGCGTGAAGCTGCACTGGATCGAAGCGGACAACGTGCCCGATGGCAAGCTCGAAGAGGCGATCGCGCCCTGCCACGGCATTTTGGTCCCCGGCGGGTTCGGCATCCGCGGGGTGGCCGGCATGCTGGAGGCGATCCGCCACGCACGGGAGCGCCGCGTCCCCTTCTTCGGCATCTGTCTGGGACTGCAGTGCGCGGTGATCGAGTTCGCCCGCGACGTCTGCGGACTGAAGGAAGCCGA
>JBIOWS010000354.1:0-2773 GCA_044868745.1 Candidatus Polarisedimenticolia bacterium | reverse complement strand
CCTGCACGAGCACCTCCCATGGTTCCCGTGGGCGTATCGCGGGAAGGGCGCCCACCGCTGCCACATCGTGTGCGGCCTCCGCGCTCTACAAGCCGCTCACGCGCTCGAAGTAGCTGACGAAAGACTTCATCCCGCCGCTCGCCTGTCCCCAATCGAAGTTCTCGTTCGGGGCGTGGTAGCCGTGCTCGGGCAGGCTGAGGCCGATGAACACGATCGGCGCCTTGAGGTGCTTCTGCATGGTGACCACGGCGCCGATTGAGCCGCCTTCGCGGATGAAGGCGGGGGTGGTGCCGAAGCCGAAGCGCACCGCCTCGCGAGCGGCGTCGGCGTAGGGTCCGCTGAACGGGCCGAGATAGGGGGCGAGGCCGGACTCTTCGACGACCTCCACGTCCTTGTTGATCTTCCTGACGGCCGCCTTCAGGAGACCGAAGACCTTCTTCTGATCCTGCTTCGGCACGAGGCGCATGCTGACCTTGGCCTCGGCCCAGGGCGGGACGACGGTCTTGACTCCGGGGCCGGTGTAGCCGCCGGCGATGCCGTGCACTTCGAAGGTGGGGCTGGCCCAGATGCGCAGCATCACGTCGCGGGGGTCGGTGGTGCGCAGGGTCTTCAGCTCGTGGGCCGTCTGGAACTTCTTCAGATTGAACCCGGAGGCCTGGAAGCTCTTGATCTCCGCCGCGCTCGGCCTGACGACATCCTTATAGAAGCCGGGGATGAGGACCTTGCCGGTTCTGGCGTCGTAGAGCTTCGAGATCACCTGCGCCAGCTCACCCACCGGGTTGCGGGCGGCTCCGCCGGTCAAGCCGGAGTGGGCATCCTTGCCGCCGGTGCGCAGGAGGAGGCGCGCGGGCTTCAATCCGCGCAGTCCGTACGGGATCGCGGGCCTGTCGGCCGACAGCCAGATGGTGTCGGACACCAGCACCGAGTCGGTCGAAAGCGACGGCAGGCGCTTCTTGACGAACTCCTCGAAGTGAGGACTGCCGATCTCCTCCTCCAGCTCCCACAGGAAGCGGATGTTCAGCCGGACGCCGTTCTCGGTCGCGTACTTCGCGGCGAACAGCGCCGTGAGCCCCGGACCCTTGTCGTCGGTCGAGCCGCGGCCGAAGTAGCGGCCGTCCTCCTTGATGAACTTGAACGGCTCCTGCCTCCACTCCGGCTCCTGAGCCGGCTGCACATCCATGTGGTTGTAGATCGTCAGCGTGGGGTACGAGGCGCCGGCCCTGAACTCGCCCACCACGACCGGATTCCCCGACGTGGGCACCACCTCGGCCGTGGCGCCGCATTCGCGCAGGAGGACGGCGGCGGCCTGCGCGCCGCGCTCGATGTCGGTCCTGTGCGCCGGGTCCATGCTGACCGTCGGGATCTCGACCATGTGGCAGAGGCGGTCCTCGAAGCGGCCGCGGACGCTCTGGGTGTACGACTCGATCTTGCGGGGGTCAGGGGATGATCCGTTCATCGGCGGGGTCTCCTGTTGCGATCGGTCTCAGGCCAGGACGATCTTCAGCGTTCGGATGCGGTCGCAGGCCTCCTCGAGGTCGCGCATCTTCTTGGCGTAGCAGAGCCGGATCTGCGTCCGGCCATCCTTCGGGTCCCGGTAGAACGAGCCTCCGGGGACGACGGCGACGTGCGAGCGCTCGAGGATGAGGCGCGCCGCCTCCTGGTCGTCCTTGAATCCGAGATCACCGAAATCGGCCAGCATGTAGTACGAGCCTTTCGGGACGTACGGCCTGAGCCCGGCCTCGCGGCAGGCCTCGACGGTGAGGTCGCGTTTCTTCTGGTAATCGGCGCGCATGTTCGCGTAGTACGAGGGGGGCAGGTCGAAGGCGGCCAGAACACCGTGCTGCAACGGCGAAGGGGCGCAGATGTTGATCAGGTCGTTGAGGATGGCCATCTTCGCGGCCAGGGGCCTGCGCGCGACGGTGTAGCCGACCCGCCACCCGGTCATGGCGTACGTCTTGGAGAAGCCGCTGATGGTGATCGTGCGATCCTCCATGCCGGGAAGCGCCCCCGGACTGACGTGCACGCAGCCGTCGTAAAGGATGTACTCGTAGATCTCGTCCGTGACGCACAGCGCCTCGTGCTTTCGACACAGGCCGGCGATGTGCTCCAGCTCCTCCCGCGTGAACACCTTGCCGGACGGGTTGTTCGGCGTGTTGACCACGATCATCTTGGTGCGCGGCGAGAAGGTGTGTTCGAGTGCGTGCGGGTCGTAGTCCCAGTCGGGCGGGCTCAGCGTCACGAACTTCAACGAGGCGCCGCAGACCTTGAGGATGTTCAGGTGGTAGCCGTAGAAAGGGGAGAACAGGATCACCTCGTCCCCGGGGTTGACGAACGCGAGCGCCGCGGTGACGAACGAACCGGTCGATCCGACGTTGACGATCACCTCGCCGTCCGGATCGCAGTCGATCCGGTTGTAGTCGCGCACCTTGAGCGCGATCCTGTGCCGCAGCTCGTCGATCCCGTCCAGACGTGTGTAGGTCGATCGGTCATCGCGGATGGCGCCGATCGCGGCCTCCTTGATGATCGGTTCGATCGGCTGGTCGCAGATCCCCTGCCCCAGGTTGATGCCGCCCAGTTTGGTGCACTCGATCGACATCCGCCTGATGTCCGATTGCTCCAGTCCCTCAATGCGGTCCGCGAACAGCTTCTTCAAGGCCTGACCCCCGTGTGGACGCAGACGATCCCGCCGTGCATGGCGACGTGGGAGACCCGCTCGAACCCGGCCTCCTCCATCGCGGCGCTGAACTCGCCGGCCCCCGGAAACCGGGACACC
>JBIOWS010000353.1:0-7660 GCA_044868745.1 Candidatus Polarisedimenticolia bacterium | reverse complement strand
CCGGCAGACGCGGCGCCTTCTCCCGGGCCTCCTGCACTCTGTTCTCCCCCAGGTCGCCGAGTCCGGCCTCGACCGCCTCCAGGATCCTCTCCGGCGGTACCGTCTTGCTGACGCCGACCAGGGTGATCGACGCGGGGTCCCTGCCGGCCCGGCGCGCGGCGGCCTCAATCCGCCGGCGCACCGCTTCCAGGTTCCGCGCGATCGCCGTCGCTTCGGACATCAGAGCGCCGCGGCCCCGGCCGTCATCGACATTAAATATAGGTTGGGCGTCGCGGGTGTCAAATCGCCGTCGGGCGGGGGAGATGGCGCAGCGCCTTCGGGATCGGCCCCGTGCTGTCGCGCTGATCCATGGCCCGGTTCGCGAGCGCATCGGCGTCCCTGTTCTGCTCCCGGGGGACGTGCTCGATTTCGAACCGCGGCAGGGTGGCGATCAGATGGCGCGCCGCGTTGTGCAGGACGCGGAGCTTCGGATCTTTCACCCGGTACTCGCCTTTGATCTGTCGGACCAGCAGCTCCGAATCGGAGCGGACGGCCAGGGACGTCGCCCCGGTCGCGCGCGCGTGCTCCAGGAGAGCCAGCAGGGCGGCGTACTCCGCCGTGTTGTTGGTGGCCACACCGAGGTACCCGTAGATCTCTGTCACCGCGCCGCTCTCCTCGTCCCGGACGTGGACCCCGTACCCCGCCGGGCCGGGGTTGCCGCGCGCTCCACCGTCGATGTGGCCGACGAGCGCGCCGGCTTTCACTGAGCGGGAGACTCGGCGGAGGGAGCGCGGCCGCTCGTCGCCTCCTCCGGGACGTAGAGGAAGCGCTTGCAGGAATCGCAGGCGATGAGACCGGATGCGCGCCGTACCTGCTGAACCAGCGTCGGCATGACGCGCACGTGGCAGCCGCCGCACAGCCCCTCCCGGACCGCCACCAGGGCGAGGCCCTTCCTCTGCCGCGCCACCTTGAGGAACGGATCGAGGTAGGCCGCGCCGATGGTGGCCGACAGCTCCCGCCGCGCCGCCTCCAGCGTCTCCTGCTCGCGGCTCAGGTCGCGAACGAGCCCATCCAGGCGCGCCTTGCCCTCGGCCGTCGCCTTCCTCATGGCGCCCAACCCCTCCTCCATGGCGCGCAGCGCCAGGCCCCTCCTCTCCGTCTCCTCCATCTCGAGGAGGATCTTCTCGTCCAGCGCCGCCCGCTCCGCCCGGCAGGTGTCGATCTCCTTGAGCATCGCCTGGTACTCCTTGTTCGTCTTCACCTCCAGGAGCTGTGACTGGTACTTGGAGATCTTCGACTCGACGCCCATCAGCTCCATCTCGAGATGGCGCCGGCCCTTCTGCATCTCCTGCAGCGCGGCGCGCGCCTTCTCCGCCGCAGCCTCGGCCTCGAGGAGCTCTTTCTCCAGCCGGGCCACCTCCGCCGGGACCGCGTTGATCCGATCGGACAGCGCCTCGGACGCCAGCATATTCTCCTGGAGCCGGACCAGCTGCCTGAGGTCCTGGTTCACGGCGCGCCCCTCGCGCACATCCGCCCGCCGGCAGCCCGGGCACAAAAAAAGAGGTGCCTCCTCGCGGAAGCACCCCGGGCACCGACCCGCCCGCGGTGACGGCCGGGTGATCGATCGGGTGGCAGGAACTCCTTCACGGCGACGCTCCGGGTGGGAATGACTGCCGGGCCGAAGAGAGCCGGATTATAGCACGCGGCCCGGGACCTCCTGCGCCGGGTTGATGGGAAACCCGGGGTCGTCGCCGCCCTCACCTGTGCTAGGGTAGGCGCCGTTCGTCAGCCGATCCGGCTTCGGGGAGATCACCCGTGCCTGATACGAAGCCTCCTTTCGAAGCGATCCCATCCTCGTCCGCTGCACGCCCTCCCTGGCAACGCTTGCGGGGACATCCGTTGCACGTGCGGATCTTCGCGGGGATGATCACCGGGGCGGTGCTGGGGGTGATCGCCAACCTGCTGTTCGGCGACCGGCCCGCCCTGGCCGCCTTCATCGCCAACGTCACCTACCCCGCCGGCCAAATCTTCCTGCGGCTGATCTTCATGGTCGTCATCCCGCTCATCCTGTCCGCCCTCATCCTGGGGATCGCGGAGCTGGGGGACGCCCGCCGCCTGGGGCGGATCGGGCTCAAGACTCTTGTGTTCACCCTCGTGTTCAGCTCCGTTTCGGTGCTCATCGGCGTGACCCTCGCCAACCTGATCCGCCCGGGGGCGGGTCTGTCGGAGCGCTCGCGCGCCGCCCTGGTCGGGATGATGGGCAAATCGGCAGCGAGCCTCAAGGCGCCGCCCGTCCCTAAGACCGGGCTGCAGATTCTGCTCGACCTGATCCCCGAGAACCCCCTGGAGTCGATGGTGAACGCCTTCCGGGGCGACATGATCGCGGTGATGGTCTTCGCCCTGATGATGGGGATCGCCGTCACCCTGGTCGATCGCCGCGCGGTCGAGCCGTTGCTCTCCTGGCTGCAGGCGGTCTACGAGATCGTCATGAAGGTGATCTCCCTCGCCATGAGCCTGGCGCCCTACGGCGTGGCGGCGCTTTTGTTCACGCTGACGGCGCGATCGGGGCTCGACGTCCTGGCGAAGCTCGGTCTGTACGTCCTCACCGTTCTCATCGGCCTGGGGCTGCACCAGTTCGTCACCTACTCGCTCGTCGTCAAGTACGTCGCGCATTACCCGCCCAGGCTGTTCTTCGCGCGCCTGCGCGAGGTGATGGTGACCGCATTCTCGACTTCTTCGAGCAACGCCACGCTGCCGACGACCCTGCGGGTCGCGGAGCAGGAGCTGGGCATTCCCCGCCCCATCGCCGGCTTCGTCCTGACGCTCGGATCGACCCTCAACCAGAACGGCACCGCCCTGTACGAGGGGATCACCGTTCTCTTCCTGGCGCAGTTCTTCGGCGTCGAGCTGTCGCTCGGGGCGCAGGTGACCGTGGTCCTGCTGTCGATCCTGTCGGGGATCGGCACGGCGGGGGTGCCGGGTGGATCGCTGCCCCTGGTGATGGCCCTCCTGGTGACCGTGGGGGTCCCGGCCCAGGGGATCGGGATCATCCTCGGCGTTGATAGAATCCTCGACATGTGCCGGACGGTCCTGAACGTCACCGGGGACGTCGTGGCGGCCGGCTGCGTCGCGCACTCCGAAGGTCACCGACTGAAACCGTGACGGCAGACCGGTACGACGTGGTGGTCGTCGGCGGCGGCCACAACGGTCTGGTCACCGCCGGCCTCCTGGCCCGCGCGGGCAAGAGCGTGTGCCTGCTCGAGCGCCGCGACGTCGTCGGGGGCGCCTGCGTCACCGAGGAGATCGCTCCGGGTTTCCGGGCCTCCACCGCCGCCTATATCGCCAGCATGATGCGGCCCGAGGTGATCCGGCTGCTCGGTCTGGAGAGATTCGGGCTGAGGATGACGCCGTGCGACCCGCTGCTGTTCGTCCCCGGACGCGACGGCTCGCCTCTCTTCCTGTACCAGGACCCCCGCAAAACCGCGGCCGGGATCGAACGGCTGTCGAGCCGCGACGCCGCAGCCTTTGCCGAGCTCGACGCGGAGATCAAGCGGCTGGCGGCGTACCTGGAGCCGTTCTTCATGGAGCCGCCGCCCGCCCTGGACGGTGGTCTCGCCTCCCTCAAGGATCTGGCCCGCCTCGGCCTGCGCCTGCGCCGCCTGAGCGAGCAGGACGCCGGCCGCCTTGCCCTTTTCCTGACCGCGAGTGTTTTCGACCTTGTCGATGCGCGCTTCGAGCGCGAGGAGGTGAAAAACCTGATCGCCTGTTCGAACGTCCTCGGCGCCCATGGCGGGCCGATGACTCCCGGATCGGCCTCCGGGCTGGTGTTTCACAGCCTGCCGGGCGGGGACGATCTCTCCCAGGGGTTCATGGGGCACGTCCGGGGAGGCATGGGAGCGATCACGCAGGCACTGGCCTCCGCCTGCAGGGCGCGCGGGGCCCTCATCCGGACCTCCGCGCCGGTCGCGCGGATCCTGATCGAACGGGGCCGGGCGGTCGGTGTGGCGCTCGGGTCGGGGGAGGAGGTGCGGGGCACCGTGGTGGCGAGCAATGCCGATCCGAAACGGACCTTCCTGAGGCTCGTCGAGGCGCGCCACCTGGACGCTCGCTTCGTGGACGACATCCGCCGGATCAAGATGGCCGGCCCCTGCGCCAAGATCAACTACGCCCTGGCCGAAGCGCCGGTTCTCACCCGGTGGCCGGCGGGTCTCTCTCCCGCGGAGAAGTCCGACTTCACCGTCTCGCACGGGATCGGCTACCTCGAGCGCGCCTGGGACGAGGCGAAGCACGGTCGCGCCTCCACCCGACCGTGGGTCGACTGTGTCGTCCCGACGCATCTCGATGAGACGCTCGCGCCGCCCGGCCGGGCCGTCCTGACCGCGTTTGTCCAATATGCCCCCTACCGCCTCTCCGAGGGTGACTGGAGCCGCGAGCGGGAGGCGCTGGCGGACCGGGTGACCGACGCCATCGACGAAGTCGCCCCCAACTTCAGTCGCGCGGTCCTGGCGCGCGACATCCTGTCGCCCGTCGACCTGGAGGAGCGGTTCGCCCTGACGGAAGGGAACATCTTTCACGGCGACCTGAACCTGGGGCAGCTCTTTCTCGGGCGACCGGTGCCCGGCTGGTCGCGCTATCGCACGCCGATCCGGGGTCTCTACCTGTGCGGGGCCGGCACACACCCAGGCGGCGGCGTCACCGGCGCCCCGGGTTACAACGCGGCGCGGCAGATCCTGAAGGACCTCCGATCGCGGTGGCTGCGCTGACGGCGCCGCCTCAGTAGGTCGACTGCACCTCGATCGTCGCCGTCGCCGACGGACGCAAAGCCACCGGGTCGCGCGTAAGGAGAGTGACGGCCACGGTGTAGCGTCCGTCGGGAAGCGGCTGTCTGTCGAGCGGCAGCAGCCGGAACGATACCGGCACGACCAGCGTGTTTCTGAGCAGCGTCACGTTCAGGATGCTGTCGCACGCGCAGCAGCCGCCGTCGTCCCCCAGGGCGCGCAGGACGACGTTGCCCGCTCCGTCCTTGACCACCACCGAGACGCTCTTGCACCCGAGGAAGGAGAAGTCGATCGGCAGGTGGGTGGCGTTGGCAACGGTGAATAGCCCGCGCACGGTCGGGAAGCCGTCCGGGAGGGGGGGCGGCATCAGATTGTTCACGTAAACCGGCCGGTCGATCGACAGGGAGGTCGAGTACGTCTGGCGCGGGAACTGGACACCGCCGACGATCGCCCGAAACAGCTCGCTCACCACCGGCCCGGAGAACGAATCCTCCTGGCGGCGGATCAGGCCGACCCTGGGCGCGAACCATTCCGAGACGATCCCGGCGTCGGCGCAGCGGGGCGCGAAGTCGAGACGCACGACGTCCTGGAAGGTGCCGGCCGGGACGGTCACGACCTCCGAGCGGCTGGCGAGCGTCACCGTGGAGCCGTCGACGCACAGGCCTATCGTGCCGGACTCCGGTACCGGCTCGAGCTGGATCTGCCAGGTGGTCCCCACCTCTGCCCCCAGCATGTACCAGAGGTTGTCGGATGCGCCGTCCGGGTTGAACTCAGTCACGATGCCCCTCGAAGAGCGCACCAGCCGGCGAGGGGCGACATACCCTTCGCTCGTCAAGATCCCGAAATACCCTTCGAGCGCGGCATAGGTCCGGCCGTTCGGCGCCGTGACACGCTCGACGACGGAGGCGATCCAGGTGGAGGACCCGAAAAACTTCCTCTCGTAGAGCCACTGGTTGCCGACCTGCAGGGGTAAGTAGTTCGCCGTGTCCGATGGGAGCGGCGTGCGGATCTGCGCCGGAACACCGACCTGGGTGAGGGAGACGACCAGCAGGGAAGCGGCGACCAGAAGCCAGACGACGAGCGGGGTCGAAATGGGGCGTTGACGCATGACGGATCCTCCTGTGCGGTGCGTCGATCCTACTTCAGACGCACCGCGCGCGCACCGGCCCGGCGGAGAATTCCGCTCACTCGGACCGGACGACGACCCGATTGAAGGCACCGTCCAGGTTGAGTCGGTAACCCGGACCCTCGACCGACCCGGCGCCCGGCCTTCCCTCCACGAAATTCAGCAGCCCCGAGGTGCTCGCACGGACCGGCGTCGAACCGGGCACCTCGACCCGCACCTGGTTGAAGGCGCCACGGAGATCGAGGCGGACTTCGGCCTTGGGCGGGCCGAGCCGCAGAGTCAGGTCGTTGAACGCGCCATCCAGGTCGAAGCCCGACACGGGGGCCGGGGCGAGGTCGAACCTGCCGCGCGCGAAGGCGAGCCCCAGATCGAGATCGAGGGGGAGATCGCGGGCCAATTTGAGGTCGTAATGCCGCGGGCGGGAATGGAACACGGAGCCCGGCCAGTCGTGGCCGCTGCTCCTCAGCCGGACGCTCGCCGGCGCGGCCCGCTCGCCGGGGCGGACGCGCAGACCGGTGCGGACGCGAATCTCGGCGACTCCGCCCGGTGCCGTACGACCGTCAACGAGCAGCCCGCGGGACAGAGGAGCAGCCGATAGGTCGATCTCGGCCAGGGCGAGGTTCCCCTTGAACGTCCAGCGCGCCGCGCCGGCAGGACGCTCGGCGCGCAAGGGAGCCCAGTCTTCGGTCCAGGCCACCGGGCCCCTCCACGCGACGTACGTGAGCGTGCCGAGGACGAGCACAGGGGACAGGAGGATGGCCCAGGGAGTCCGGCTGCGCTCGAAGATCAGGCGGAGCCCGATGGCGACGAGCATGACCGGCCAGAAGGCCAGCGCGTCGATCCAGAACGACCACGGCCGGTCGCCGTGGGTAGTGAGGAGCAAAAAGGTCCCGAACCCCACTAGGTAGAGGCCCCCGGAGACCCTCTTCCAGTTGATCCCGTCGCCGCTCACGCGCCTCTCCCGCGCCTCGAACGGAAGATCATTGCGATGCCGATGGCGATCAGGATCACCGGCCACAAGTGCGCGAACCGCGCCCAGGACGGCCAGCGCAGCCAGTCGAGCCGATCGAGCAGGAAGACCACACCCAGGGCGGTCAGGATCGCGCCGGCGATGATCTGGTTCCGGCGTTCATCACCGGTCGCGCGCCGAACCTCCTCCGCCACTTTCCCTCCCGCCTCACGCACCCTGTCCCCCACCTCCCGCGCCTTGTCACCCATCTCGCGGACCGTCTCGGTGAAGCGCTCCTGGGGCGACGCCTGGGTGGCGCCGGGTCCGTCGGCCGCCGGCTCGCCGCGCGGCATGATCACCCAGCAGACCAGGTAGAAGAGAACCCCCAGACCGTTCAGGAAGGCCAACAGGATGAACGCGAGGCGAGCCAGGACTGGATCGATGCCGAAATAGTCCGCGAACCCTGCCGCCACGCCGGCCAGAACGGCGTCTCGTGTGCTCCGTGTCAGGCGTCGCGCCATCTCACCCCCTCACAATTCGGATGGATGTCGAGAGGATACGACAGCGGAGCCCCCGTTCGCTTATGATGGGACCTGTGAAGATCGACATCCGCTACCAGCCGTCCTACTCACTCGCCATCATTCAACTCGAGGCCGGGGAGTCGATCCAGGCCGAGTCCGGCGCGATGGTCAGCATGTCCTCCAACCTTCAGATAGAGACCGCCATGAAGGGGGGAGTCCTGGGGGCGCTGACGCGTACTGTGCTGGGCGGGGAAACGCTCTTCGCCAACACATTCACGGCCCAGGGGAGCCCCGGGGAGATCACTCT
>JBIOWS010000352.1:0-3214 GCA_044868745.1 Candidatus Polarisedimenticolia bacterium | reverse complement strand
CCTTCACGACCAGCTCGGGGATCGAGATCGCCGATCTCTACACCCCGGCCGACGTCGCCGGCCTTGACGAGGCCGCGGATCTCGGCCGGCCGGGCGAGTACCCCTTCACCCGCGGCGTCCAGGCCACGATGTACCGCAGCCGGCTCTGGACGATGCGCCAGTATGCCGGTTTCGGGGACGCCCGCGAGACGAACCTCCGGCTGAAGTACCTCCTGGCGCAGGGGCAGACCGGCCTGTCCGTCGCCTTCGACCTGCCGACGCAGATGGGGTACGACTCCGACCACCCCCTCGCCCGGGGCGAGGTCGGACGGGTCGGCGTGGCGATCTCCTCCCTCGAGGACATGCGGGACCTGCTGGCCGATCTGCCGCTCGAGCGGGTGTCGACCTCGATGACGATCAACGCCACGGCAGCGATCCTCCTGGCGCTGTACGTGGCGGTGGCACGCTCGCGCCGAATCTCCCCGGACCGGCTGTCCGGAACGGTCCAGAACGACGTCCTGAAGGAGTACATGGCGCGTGGGACCTACATCTATCCCGCCGCCGCCTCCCTGCGCATCGCAACCGACCTGTTCGCCTTCTGCCGCGCCGAGCTGCCCCGCTGGAACGCCATCAGCGTCAGCGGGTACCACATCCGGGAGGCGGGATCGACGGCGGTGCAGGAGGTGGCGTTCACCTTCGCGAACGGCGTCGCCTACCTGGAGGCCGCGAAGCAGGCCGACCTCCCGGTGCAGGAGATCGCGGCGCAGATCTCCTTCTTCTTCAACGCCCACAACAATTTCCTGGAGGAGATCGCGAAATTCCGCGCGGCGCGCCGGATCTGGGCGCGGATCATGAAGGAGCGCTTCGGGGCCGCGGACGAGCGCGCCATGCAGATGCGCTTCCACGCGCAGACCGGAGGCTCCACCCTGACCGCGCAACAACCGGAGAACAACGTCGCGCGCGTCGCGGTGCAGGCGCTGGCGGCGGTCCTGGGGGGAGCGCAGAGCCTGCACACGAACGCCATGGACGAGGCGCTCGCGCTTCCGACGGAGAAGGCCGCGACGATCGCCCTGCGCACCCAGCAAATCCTCGCCCACGAGAGCGGCGTGGTCGAGACGGTCGATCCGCTGGGGGGATCGTACGCCATCGAGGCGCTCACCTCCTCGATCGAGGAGCGGGTGTGGGCCTACCTGCGTAAGATCGACGAGCTGGGCGGTACGGTGCGGGCGATCGAAGCGGGGTACCAGCAACGCGAGATCCAGGAGGCGGCCTATCGCCACCAGCAAGAGGTCGACAGGGGAGAGAAGGTGATCGTCGGGGTGAACCGCTACATGGACGAGGGGGGGGAGGCGCGGGAACCGACGATCCCGATGCAGAGGATCGACCCCCGCCTGGAGCAGAACCAGCGGGAGAGACTGCGGGAGTTCAAGGCCCGGCGGGATGCGACCGCGGCGCAGGCGGCCCTGGCGGCGCTGGAGCGCGCGGCGCGCGAGGGACGGAACGTTCTGCCGCCGATCCTCGGTGCGGTCGAGGCCCGCGCCACCTTGGGGGAGATCTCCGACAGGCTGCGCGCCGTCTTCGGGTCCCACCGTCCCACCGTCGTCTGATCCGCGGAGTTGCGCCGTGGCGAGAATCCTCGAGGTCACCGGGCTCTCGACCTACTTCCCGACCCAGGAGGGGGTCGTGCGCGCCGTGGACGGAGTCTCATTCCACGTCGAGGAAGGATCGACGCTCGGCCTGGTGGGCGAGTCGGGGTGCGGCAAGAGCGTCACCGCGCTGTCGCTCCTCCGCCTGGTTCCTTCTCCCGGCCGGATCGTCGCGGGCCGGATCGTCTACAAGGGGACCGACCTCGCCGCCCTGAGGGAGAGGGAGATCCGTCGGTACCGCGGCCGGGAGATTGCTCTGGTCTTCCAGGAGCCGATGACCGCTCTCAATCCCGTGTTTACCGTGGGCTACCAGATCGCCGAGGGGCTGATCGTGCACGGGATGATGAGAAAGAAGGAGGCCCTGCGGGAGGCCGCGCGCCTCATGAGCATGGTCCGGATCCCGGACGCCGAGACGCGCGTCCGCGACTACCCGCACCAGATGTCGGGAGGGATGCGTCAGCGGGTGATGATCGCCATGGCGCTCGCCTGTCGTCCCGCCCTGCTGATTGCCGACGAGCCGACGACGGCGCTCGACGTCACCATCCAGGCGGAGATCCTGGACCTCCTTAAGCGGCTGAAGGAGGAGCTCGGCCTGTCCCTGATCCTGATCAGCCACAACCTCGGGGTGATCGCCGAGACGGCCGACCGGGTCGCCGTCATGTACGCCGGCCGAATCGTGGAGGAGGCTGCCGTCGGCGAGCTGTTCGCCGCGCCGCGGCATCCGTATACGGCCGGGCTGCTGCGATCGATCCCCCGGCTGGGAGAGGCGACGGAAGCAGGAGGACGCAAGAAGCGTCTGCAGGCGATCGAAGGGAACGTGCCGGACCTCCTGCGGCTCCCTTCCGGCTGCCACTTCCATCCACGCTGCCCGGACGTTATGCCGGAATGCCGCTCGCAGGAGCCGCGACTGCTGCCGCTCCCGATCGGCAGGGGCGAGGGGGGCGCGGTCGCATGCTTCAAGCACCACGACCCCGATGGGAGGCCTCGATGAGACTCTCCCCGGGCGCCGCTTCCGGCCCGGCTCCGCCGCTCCTGGAAGTCCGCGACCTCAGGAGGTACTTCCCGATCCGCCGGGGGGTCCTGTCCAGGGTTTCGGGCTGGGTGAAGGCTGTGGACGGGGTGTCGCTCGACATCGCCCCGGGAGAGACACTGGCCCTGGTCGGTGAGTCGGGGAGCGGCAAGACGACGACCGGCCGGTGCATCCTGCGGCTCCTCGAGCCGACCTCCGGGCGGATCCGCTTCGTGGGGGTCGATCTTCTCGCCCTGCGAGGGGGCGAGATGCGGCGGATGCGGCGGCAGATCCAGGTGGTGTTCCAGGATCCGTACGCGTCGCTCAACCCGCGCATGCGGGTCGGCACGATCGTGCGGGAGCCGCTCGACATCCACCGGATCGGGTCGGGCAGGAGAGAACGGGAGGAGATGGTCGCGGCGCTCCTGTCCAGGGTCGGCCTCGACCCGGCGGTGATGAACCGGTACCCGCACGAGTTCTCGGGGGGACAGCGGCAGCGGATCGGCGTGGCCCGGTCGCTCGCCCTTCGGCCCAAGCTGATCGTGTGCGACGAGCCGGTCTCGGCCCTCGACGTCTCGAT
>JBIOWS010000351.1:0-4402 GCA_044868745.1 Candidatus Polarisedimenticolia bacterium | reverse complement strand
AATCGACCGGGTCGCTGCACGAAATGCTGGCCAATGTGTCCGATTTCTACGATGAGGAGATCGAGACCCGCCTGGCGGCGGTCATGGTCTTCCTGGAGCCGCTGATGCTCATCGGCATGGGCCTGTTCGTGGCGCTCATCATGCTGGCCATCTACCTGCCGCTCCTGAAGTCGTACGCGCAATCCACCTACTGAGGACGAGTATGGCGACCAAGTCGAGAGACGCGACGAAAGCGAAAGAGCCGGCGCCCAGACCGGAAAGCCCCGCCCGGCCGGTGCCCGCGGCCAGGCCAGACACCTCGCCCGAAGCGCTCGGCGGTGAGCCGACCGTCTCCAGTGAAGAGCTGCAGGCGCAACGCGTGGCCGCCCGGCTGGGGATCCCTTACGTGGATCTCGCCGACTTCCCGATCGACCACGATCTGTTCCGGGCCATTCCGGTCGACCTGATGTTCCGCTACAACTTCATCCCTTGGAAGGAGGAGAACGGCAAGCTGGTCGTCGTGATCTCCGATCCCTCGGACGTGCTGATGGTGGACGAGCTGGAGATCCTCCTCGGCAGGCCTCTGTCCGTCTGCGTCGGTGCGAAATCGGCGATCAGCGACGTCCTCAAGAAATCCGAATCGAGCCAGAGGGTGCTGGAGGCGGCGACCGAGGAGTTCAAGATCCAGGTGATCCGGGACGACGACGAGGAGGGGGAGGAGGCGCTGTCGATCGACAAGCTGACCTCGGCCGACTCGCCCATCATCAAGCTGGTGGACTCGACGATCTTCAACGCCCTGCAGCGCCGGGCCTCCGACATCCATATCGAGACGCGCGAGCGCGAGGTCATGATCAAGTACCGCGTCGACGGCGTCCTGTACAACGCCATGGACCCGATCGACAAGCGGTTCCACTCCTCGATCATCTCCCGCATCAAGGTCATGTCCGAGCTGGACATCGCCGAGAAGCGCGTGCCGCAGGACGGTCGTTTCAAGCTGAAGATCAAGGGGCGCACCATCGACTTCCGCGTCTCCATCATGCCTTCCGTGCACGGCGAGGACGCGGTGATCCGAATCCTCGACAAGGAGTCGGTGAACGAGGAGTTCGCCGAGCTGCGCCTGGACGTTCTGGGCTTCACCCCGGACGATCTGAAACGGCTGCGCAAGTTCATCAGGGAGCCGTACGGCATGGTGCTGGTCACCGGACCGACCGGGTCCGGAAAGACCACGACCCTGTACGCCGCGCTGTCCGAGATCCGCTCCAACGAGGATAAGATCATCACCATCGAGGATCCGGTCGAGTACCAGCTCCCCGGGATCACGCAGATCCCGGTGAACGAAAAGAAGGGGCTCACGTTCGCCCGCGGGCTGCGGTCCATCCTGCGCCACGACCCGGACAAGATCATGGTGGGGGAGATCCGCGACGAGGAGACGGCTCAGATCGCCATCCAGTCGGCTCTCACCGGCCATCTGGTGTTCACCACGGTGCACGCCAACAACGTCGTGGATGTCCTGGGGCGCTTCCTGAACATGAAGGTGGAGCCGTATAACTTCGTCTCGGCGCTGAACTGCGTGGTGGCGCAGCGCCTGGTGCGCACGATCTGCCCCAAGTGCCGCGTCAAGGTCCATTACACGCCGCAACAGCTCAACGAGTCGGCGATCGACGGCAGGAAGCACGCCGACCACGATTTCTTCGAGGGCCGCGGGTGCATCGACTGCAACGGCACCGGCTACCTGGGACGGATGGCGATCGCCGAGATCCTGGACATGAGCGATCGCATACGCGAGCTGATCCTCGATCGCAAATCGGCCGCCGAGATCAAGCGCGCCGCCCGCGAAGAGGGGATGACCTTCATGCGCGAGGCGGCGGTGCAGCGCGTCCTGGAGGGGAAGACCACCCTGCGCGAGATCAACAAGGTGACCTTCGTCGAGTGAGCCGGGCCCCGGGGGCCGGGGAGGAGAGGGCGTGACGGTCGCGGACCTGATGGGGAAACTGACGGGCGTGCTGGAGGGAGGCGTCCGCGACGTCCGCGTCCCGCCGCGCTATCCGATCGTGGCGGTCGAGATCGCCCCGGACCGGATCACGGCCGTGCGCGTCGCCGTCGATCGGCGGAGCGGGCGTCCCCAGTTGCGGGCGGTGGAATCGCGCCCCCTTCCGGAGGGTGCCATCGAAACCTCGCTGACCCGGCCGAACATCCTACTCCCCGAGGCGGTGCTGACCGCCCTGGCTTCCATCTTTTCGAAGCTGGGCACGGTGGACAGCCGCATCAGCCTGCTGATCCCGGACCACCTGGCGCGCGTGGCCATCCTGCCCTTCGCCACCATCCCGCGGACGCGCCGTGAGCTGGCGGAGCTGGTGCGCTTCCGCATGGCCAAGTCCCTGCCATTCAAGCCGGAGGAGGCGGTGATGGACCTGATGATCCTCGGCGGCGGGGTGGCCCCGGGACCGAGCGGAGCCTCGGTCCTGGCGGCATTCATCCATCGAGCCGTGCTGCAGCAGTACGAAATGCTCCTGAGCGGCGCCGGCTACTGGCCGGGACTGGTCGCCCTGTCCACCTTCGAGCTGTACAACCTCTTCCGTCCCCACCTCCAGGCGCGACGGGATCCCGACCGGGACGCTCTCCTCCTGAACGTGACGCCGCATTACCTGTCGGTCCTCGTGTTCCGCGGCGAGGATCTGATCTTCTACCGGTGCAAGCCTCACGGCGCCGATCCAGGGAAAAACCCCGACGGCCTGACCGAGATTCGCCGGGAGATCTACACCTCGCTGGCGTTCTACCAGGAGAAACTCCTCGGGCGCGGCATCGGCCGGGCCCACGTCCGTGCCACCGGCCTGGCGCCCGACGAGGTCAGGGAGGCGGTCGCCGCGGAGACCGGATGCGAGACCGACCTGCTCGAGCCGCTGCAGGTGTTGCCGATCGCCGGGGGGCTGGCGATCGATCCCGAGGAGGCGGCCCGGTTGGCGCCCGCGGCGGGGGCCGCGGTGGGAAGGCGCCCGTGAAGGCGATCACCATCAATCTGGCCTCGCGACCGTTCCGGAATAACCGGGTCATCGGATCGGTGCTGGCGACGGCGGCAGCCGCCATCATCCTCGCGACCGTCTACAACCTCTATGTCTTCCTGAACTACGGCAGCAGCTACGCAGAGGTCACGCGCACGGAGCGGGAGAGCCGCGGCCGGCTGGCCACGCTGGAAATGGACGAGCGCAAGCTGTCCAAGGAGATTGCCGCGCGCGACTTCAGGCGCGTCTACGAGCGCGGCAAGTTCGCCAACGACCTGATCCTGAGGCGATCCTTCTCCTGGACCCTCCTGTTCAACAAGTTGGAGGCGGTGGTCCCCCGCGAGGTGATGATGACCTCGATCCGCCCGAATATCGGTGCGGATCGGATCGTGGTGCACCTCCAGGGGGTGGCGAAGAACCACGGCGCGCTGATCGCACTCGAGGAGGCGCTCCAGGGGAATGCCGTGTTCGCCAACGTCTATCCGACCAACGAGCGGCGCCTCAATCCCAACCGGCCCGAGATCGCCTTCGCGTTGAAGTTCGACTACCTGCCGCGCAAGGCCGCGCAGCCGGCCGCCGTCGTCGCCTCCGCCCCTGCTTCCGCCCCGGGAACGACCGTCACCCGGCCGGCCGCCCCACCCGCGGCGGCCGCGATGCCGGCCGGGGAGAAAAAAAGCGGGCAGGAGACGGTGGTCGCGACGCAGGCGGAGCGGCCGGGGGGCGTCCCCGCCGCCGGCACGGTGGGGCGAAACGGCCTGCCCCGGACCCCTGAGATCCTGGCGCGCACGGTCGCTGCCCCCGGGGGCGCCTACGTCCCACCCCCCGCTCCGGTGGAGGAGCCGAGCAGGGGGAAAGGGTCGAAGGGGAAGAGCCGTGCGGGCAGCTCCGCGCAGACCCGAGCGTCCGAGCAGGGCACGGCCCTCCCGGTCGCACAGGTGGCAGCCGGCCCGGCGACCCCGGCCGCCGAGCCGAAGCAGGATCCACCCGCCGTCCGCCCCGACGTGCCCCTCACGTTCGCCTCGCGGCCGGTGGGGGAGGCCTACGATGAGCTGGGCCGCGCCTACGGGGTTCGCTTCCTGATCGATACGGGCGTCGACCGGCAGGCCAAGGTGACGGCGGACCTCGGCGGCAAGGGGCTCGCGGAGGCGATCGCCGCGCTGGCTGGCGCCGCGGGCCACCGCGTGACCCGCCAGCAGGACGGGCGGTATCGGGTCGTGATGGACGGCGGCGCCCCGATCGTCGACAAGCCGGTCCGCGAGGAGAACCTGCAGTCGGCGGAGCCCCGCCCATGAGCCTCAGATCGGCGCGGCGGCCGTTCGATCTCCGGGAGGATTTCTGGCGCGTCGCGGGGGTGCTGGCGGTTCTGCTCCTCCTGAACGCGGGGTTCTATCTCTTCCTCAACCTTCCCCGGCTGCGCGCTCTGG
>JBIOWS010000350.1:0-7468 GCA_044868745.1 Candidatus Polarisedimenticolia bacterium | reverse complement strand
CATCGCCATGGAGGATCCTGCGCGACCGGAGGGCGCTTCAGACGCGGACCTTGCTCGCTTCGATCGTGCCGGTGGCGGCGCGGCCGGTCTCGAGCTGCGATTCCGCGATCGACACGAACTCCAGGGTGAAGCGATCGATGCGGGCGCCCAGGCGGCGCGCCCGGCCCAGAAGCAGATTGTAGCCAATGACGGCGGGGATGGCCGCCGCCAGGCCGGCCGCCGTTGTCACCAGGGCCTCAGAGATCCCGGGGGCCACCGCCGCGAGGTTCGCCGAGCCCGTGAGGCCGATTCCCTGGAAGGCGTTCATGATCCCCCACACCGTGCCGAACAGACCGATGAATGGCGTCACGCTGCCGGTCGTCGCCAGGACCCCGAGGTTCCTGTCGAGTTTCCCGGCCTCCGCCGCTGCTCTTTCCTCCAGCCGGCGGCGTACGCGCTCCACGATCCGGTCACGCTCCTGGTCGGGGATGCCCGGGTTGCCACGGAACTTGCTGACCCCGTCGGCGATGGCCGTGGTGAGCTCGCGGAATCCGGCCAGGAAGATCGGCACGAGCGGGCTCGCCCGGTAGCGCCCGGCTCGGTCACGAAGGTCGGCCAGCCGTCGCTCGGCTTGCAGATCGAGTAGAAAAGCGATCGACTCCCTCTCGGCCCGCCGGAACGCGCGGGCGCGCTCGAAGATCACCGCCCAGGAGAGCACCGAGAACGCCAGCAGGACCAGGAGGACCGCCTTGACCAGCGCCCCGGAGCTGGTCACAAGCTGGAGCACGTCGCCCTGGAATCCAGCGCCGGACGAGGCTACAGCAAGCAGCACTCCCGATGTCATTCGGCAACTCCCGTGCAGTGCCGTGCAATCACGCAACGGCTTCGACTGGCGTAAGTTAGCACACGGCTCCTTCCTTGACAACCCTGGATCCCTCTGATAGCATCCGCGGCCGATTGGACCCGCGCGGGCGGCACCCCTTCCATCAGACAGGCTTCTAGATGCTGCGTTGCCTGCACATCGCCAACCTCGCAATCGTCCGCGACGCCACTCTCGACCTCGGTCCCGGCCTGAACCTTCTCACGGGTGAGACGGGGGCGGGAAAGTCAATCGTCGTGGATGCCCTGTCTTTGGTGCTGGGCGGGCGGGCCGGAAGCGAGATGATCCGCTCCGGCGCGGAGCGCGCCTCGGTCGAAGCCGTCTTCGAGGTCGTCGCGAATCCCGCCGCGGCGAACTTCCTCGAAGAGCATGGCTACCCGATCGAGGGCGGCAGCGTCGTGGCGCGTCGCGAGATCACGGCCCAGGGGAAGGGGCGCGCCTTCATCGGCGGGATTCTGGCTCCGATCGCGGACCTCAAGGGATTCGGCGCCTGCCTCGTGGATCTGCACGGGCAGCACCAGCAGCAGACCCTCCTGCATCCAGTCCAGCACCGACATCTCCTGGACCGCTACGCGACGCTCGGCGAGGAGCTGGAGAGGATGGGCGCCGCGGCGCGGGAGCTGAAGGAGGCCGCAACCCGCCTCGCCTCGATGCGCGACGGAGCGCAGCGCGTCGCTCAGAGGATCGACGCGCTGCGTTACCAGGTGGACGAGATCGATCGGGCGGCTGTGCGGCCACGCGAGCGGGAGGGCCTGCGCGCCGAGCGCGAGCTGCTGCGGAACGCCGAGGCGATCCTGCGTCGGAGTCGCTCCGCCTACGAAGCGCTGTACGAGGGAGAATCGGCTGCCCTTGCACGCCTGGCGGAGGTGGCGCGGGGTCTGCGCGATCTGGCGCGCTTCGATCCAGGCCTCGAGGACTATCTGGCGCGCGCCGAAGCGGCCCGGACCGACCTCCAGGAGATCGCCCTCCTGCTGCGCGACTACCCGGCACGGCTCAACTTCGAGCCGCACCGGCTGGAGGCGATCGAGGATCGACTGCACGTCCTGGAGTCCCTCTTGCGCAAATACGCTCCGGCGCAAGACGAGGAGGATCTCCTCGAATATCGCGGGGTGGCGGCCGAGGAGCTCTCCCAGCTCACCGGCGGCGGCGAGACGGTGGCGGAGCTCGAGCAGCGCGTGGGCGACCTGCGCGCCGCCGCGCTGCGGGAGGCCTGCGCGCTCTCGGATCGAAGGCGTGCCGCCGCGGGCGCGCTGGAGAGCAGCGTCGAGAAAGAGTTGGCAGATCTCGCCATGAAGCGCACGCGCTTCGAGGTCGATTTCCGGTTGCGTGCCTGCCCCGGTAGCGGCATGTGGGTGGAGGGTCAGGAGATCGCCGTTGACGCGGCG
This sequence comes from Candidatus Polarisedimenticolia bacterium, assembly GCA_044868745.1. Taxonomy (GTDB): domain Bacteria; phylum Acidobacteriota; class Polarisedimenticolia; order Gp22-AA2; family Gp22-AA2; genus JBIOWS01. The sequence continues at coordinate 5,224 of JBIOWS010000350.1, read as the reverse complement.
GGATACGACGTGGTGGAATTCCTGCTGTCGGCCAACCAGGGGGAGGCGCTGGCTCCCCTGGCCTCCGTCGCTTCGGGAGGCGAGCTGTCCCGCCTCATGCTGACCTTGGAGGTCGTCCTGCGTGGCGACGCGGAGCCCCGCACGCTGGTGTTCGACGAGGTAGACGCAGGCATCGGGGGTGCCGTCGCGGACGCGGTCGGGCGACGGCTGCGGACCTTGGCTCGGAATCACCAGGTCGTCTGCGTCACCCACCTGCCGCAGATCGCGTCCCAGGCCGACCGGCATGTCCTGGTGAGCAAGCGCGCGGCGCTCGGGCGCACCGAGGTCGTGCTCGAGACGCTCGACGAGGCCGGCAAGGTGCGCGAGCTGGCGCGCATGCTCGCCGGTCAGACGGTGACCCCGGCCGCCCTGCGGCACGCGGCGGAGTTACGAACGCGAGGGGGATCCCGCTGACGCGGCGGCAGGGGGAGCGCATGAAGGTCAGGGCGGTCTACCCCGGGACGTTCGACCCGATCACCAACGGTCACCTCGACATCATCACCAGGGGAGTCCGCCTGTTCGACGAGATCATCGTGGCCATCCTGAAAAACCCAGACAAGGAGCCGCTCTTTCCCCTCGAGGAGAGGGTGGAGATCCTGCACTCGGTGGTCGGGCGGCTGCCCGCCGTCCGGGTCGAGGCCTTCGACGGGCTGCTGGTGGAGTACGCTCGCGCCCAGGGCGCGCAGGCGATCGTCCGCGGTCTGAGGGCGCTGTCGGACTTCGAGTACGAGTTCCAGATGGCGCTCATGAACCTCAGACTGGGGCCCGACATCGATACGGTCTTCATGATGCCGAACGAGGCCTATTCCTATGTAAGCAGCCGCCTGGTCAAGGAAGTCGCACGGCTCGGAGGCGACGTGACCGGGCTGGTACCTCCCGAGGTGGTGAGTCGGCTGAGGGCGCGCCTCTCCAGGATCGGCGGGAGGTGATGCCACGGAGAAGGTGATGCGCATCGAGACGCGACTCGCCCAGAGGCTTGCGGCGGTGGGTGTGTCGCCGACGCTGGCGGTCATGATGGAGGCCAAAGCGCTCAGGGAGCGCGGGGTCGATGTGGTCGACTTCGGACCCGGCGAGCCCGACTTCAACACGCCGGACAACATCAAGCGGGCCGGCGCCTCGGCGATCCGCGACGATCTCACGCACTACACCGACGCTTCCGGTATCCTGGAGCTGCGGCGGGCCATCAGCGACCGTTACCGGGAGCGTGACGGAGCGGACTGGGTCGCCGACGAGGTGATCACCGGGTGCGGGGGCAAGAACGTGCTGTTCCTGCTGTCGCTCGCCCTGTTCGAGCCCGGGGACCGGGTGGCGATCTTCGTGCCGTACTGGGTGTCATTCCCCGAGCAGGTCCGCCTGTGCGGAGGGACTCCGGTCCTCATCCCCACGCGCGAGGAGGACGGTTTCGTCCCGCGCTCCCGCGACCTCGAGGCACACGCGGGAGCGATCAAGGCTTTCATACTGAACTCTCCATGCAACCCGAGTGGCGCGGTGATCCCGCCCGCGGAGGTGGAGCGGCTGGCGGGGTTCTCGGAGCGCACCGGGGCGTTGCTGATCTCGGACGAGACGTACGATGCATTCCATTACGGCCCCGGCCCTTTCGCGTCGTTCGCCGCCCACGCGGGGCGGCTGCGCGACCGTCTCGTCCTGGTCGGCTCCTTCTCCAAGACCTATGCCATGACCGGCTGGAGGGTGGGTTATGCGCTCGGACCGAAGCCGATCATCCAGGCAGCCCGCACCATCCAGTCGCACGACGCGACCCACACCGCCTCGATCTCGCAAGCGGCGGCGCTGGAGGCCGTGAGCGGCCCGCAGGACTCGGTCGCGGCGATGCGCGAGGAGTACAGAAAACGCCGGGACGAACTCGTTCCGGCCTTGAACCGTATCCGCGGCATCACCTGCCTGACCCCGCCCGGGAGCTTCTACGTGTTCCCCAACGTCACGGGGGCGTGCCGCCAGCTCGGCTGCCCGACCTCGGCCGACCTGGCGCGCCGGCTCATGGCCGAGATCGCCGTGGCCACGGTCCCCGGAGAGGCGTTCGGATGTCCCGGTTACCTCCGGCTGTCGTACGCGCTTGCGATCGAGAGGATCCGCGCCGGGGTGCAGCGACTCCAGGATCTCCTCGGCGTCCGCGAAACATGAGAGGCCGGCCGGGCATCGGGATCGTCGTTCTGCTCGCCGTCCTCGTGCTGGGCGCCACGACCGCGCCGGGGGAAGCGCTCGTCTATACCATCACTCTGGACGACATCATCCACCCGATCAGCGCCCGCTTCTTCAAGGAGGCGATCGCCAAGGCGAACGAGGCGCGGGCCTCCCTCCTGATCGTCAGGCTGGACACGCCCGGAGGGCTCGCGTCCTCCATGGAGGAGATGATCCGCGCCATCACCTCCTCGCGCGTGCCGGTGGTGGTGTACGTCAACGGCAGCAAGGCCGCCTCTGCCGGTTTCTTCTTGACCATCGCGGCCGATGTGGCGGTGATGGCGCCCGGGACGCGCATGGGCGCCGCCCACCCCGTCATGCTGGTGGGGGAGGTCCCGAAGGACTCCCCGATGATGAACAAGGTGGAGAACGACGCGGCGGCCTACGCCCGGAGCCTGGCGGCGAACCGGGGGAGGAACGCCAAGGCGGCGGAGGATGCGGTGCGCAAGAGCAGCGCATTCACCGAGCGGGAGGCTCTCGCGCTCGGCCTGATCGACTTCATTTGCAACGACGAGCACGAAATCCTGCGCCGCCTCGATGGGCGGAAGATCCGGCGCTTCGACGGCACCTTCGAGACCTTGCACCTGGGGGGGGCACGCTTCGTGTCCCTGGACATGACCACGCGCGAGAGGTTTCTCAGCATGCTGGCGAACCCCACTCTGGCCACGTTCCTCTTGTTGGTCGGGATCCTCGGGCTGTACGTCGAATTCACCCATCCCGGACTGGTCGCCCCTGGCCTCATCGGTGGAGTCTGCCTGCTCCTCTTCGCTCTGGCCACGCAGATCATGCCGGTGAACTGGGTGGGAGTGGGGCTCATCGTGCTTGGGATCGTGATGTTCATCCTGGAGCTGAAGGTGCCGAGCTACGGCATGCTGACGCTCGGGGCGGTCACCTGCCTGATCCTCGGAGCCTTGATGCTGTTCCGCACACCCGAGGGGATCTCCGAGGTGCAGGTCGCCCGCTGGGCGATCGTGTCGATCGCGGGATCGGCGGCGCTCATCATGTCGATCCTGACGACCCTGGTGGTGCGATCGTTCCGGCGTCGGCCGACCACGGGCGCCGCCGGCCTCATCGCCGAAGAGGGGACGGCACTGACCGATCTGGAACCGGACGGGCGGGTGTTCGTCCATGGGGAATATTGGAACGCGCGCTCGAGAAGCCCGGTGAAGAAGGGCAGCCGCGTCCGGGTGACGCGGGTCCACGATCTGCTGCTGGAGGTTGAGGAGTTCCCTAGAGGCCGCGGGGGGTCCGCGGAGGAGGAAGCATGAGCGGTTCGTTCGGGGCGGGCTCGGGCCTGATCTTCGTCGTCGTGGTCATCGCCTTCTGGTTGCTGTCGAGCATCAAAATCCTCAACGAGTACGAACGGGCGGTCGTCTTTCGCCTGGGGCGGCTGCTCGCCGCGGCGAAAGGGCCGGGGCTCGTTCTGATCCTGTTCCCCATCGATCGGATGGTCCGCGTGTCGCTGCGGACGGTCGTCCACGACGTACCGCCGCAGGACGTCATCACCCGGGACAACGTGTCGGTGAAGGTGAACGCGGTGGTCTATTACCGGGTCATGGATCCCAAGAGGGCGGTGGTGGATGTGGAGCAGTACCACTACGCCACTTCCCAGCTGTCGCAGACGACCTTGCGCTCCGTCCTTGGACAGGTGGAACTCGACGACCTCCTGAGCCAGAGGGAGCGCCTGAACGCGCAGCTGCAGCAGATCCTCGACCGCCACACCGATCCCTGGGGGATCAAGGTCTCGGCCGTGGAGGTGAAGCATGTCGACCTGCCGGTCGAGATGCAGCGTGCCATGGCCAAGCAGGCCGAGGCCGAGCGCGAAAAAAGGGCCAAGATCATCCACGCCGAGGGGGAGTTCCAGGCCTCGGCGCAGCTCTCCAAGGCGGCGGAGATCATGTCCGCCAATCCGACCACCCTGCAGCTTCGGTACCTGCAGACGCTGACCGAGATCGCCACCGAGAAGAACTCCACCATCATCTTCCCGGTGCCGGTGGATGTTTTCGAGGCGTTGAGAAAGAAGACACTGTAGGCCCACCGTACATCGGCGGAGGCCATGAGCGATCCGGAGCAGCTGAAGGAAGACCTGGTGATCGCCCGCGCGGCGCTCGGCGTGGCGCGCCAGCTTGACCTCACCGCCGTGGCCGAGTCGATCATCCGGGCCTGCCTCGACTACGGTCGGGCGACGGCCGCCTTCCTGTACATCTACGACAGCGAACAGGACATCTTTCATCTGCGTGCCAGCCACATTCCTCCCGACGATCCGCGGCGCAAGGGGATCCTCACGCTCGACCTGGCGGAGCTACGGGGTCCCGGAACGCCGTCCGCGAGCTGGACCCCCGCCATCACGCAGGCTCCGGAAGCACTCCGCAAGCTGTCGATCGAGCAGGTGCTCGCGGTGCCGCTCCCGGGGGCCGGGGCGCTCCTGGGAATGGTGCTGCTGGCGCGGCAGGGGGAGCCGATCCCGGCCGAGGATGCGCAGCGCACGGGCCGCCTGGTCCCTGAACTGGTCCCTGCGCTGCTCAATGCCTTCCTGGTGGAGCGGTACAAGGAGCTGATCATCAAGGACGATCAGACCGACTCCTACAATCGGCGTTATTTCGACCGCTTCCTGAGCGAGGAGGTCTACAGAGCGCATCGCTACTCGACCACGCTGTCCCTGATCTTCCTGGACATGGACAACTTGAAGGAGGTCAACAACCGCTACGGCCACGCCATGGGGAGCAAAGCGCTGCGCGAGGTTTCCCGACGACTGGTCGGCGAGATTCGGGGCAGCGACAAGCTGTTTCGCTACGGGGGTGACGAGTTCTGCGTGGTTCTTCCGGAGACTGACACGGGTGGCGCCTGCGAGCTCGCCGAGCGCCTTCGCGTGTCGATCGGCACGCGGCCGTTCCTGATCGACGACACGCCGGGGATGCTCCTGACGGCCTCCTTCGGCATCGCCTCGTACCCCGATCACGCCCGAACCAGCCTCGGGCTGGTCAAGTGC
>JBIOWS010000349.1:0-4649 GCA_044868745.1 Candidatus Polarisedimenticolia bacterium | reverse complement strand
AGGGGATCGGCACCGCGGCCCGGCGCGCCCTGGAGGAATACCTCCGCTGCCGCGTCCATCTCTCCCTCTGGGTCAAGGTCAAGGAAGGCTGGCGCGACGACCTCTCCCTCCTACGCCTGCTCGGCCTGCCGCTGCCGTAGGAGAATCTCAGAGCTTTAAGATAGAATGACGCGCCCTTCCGAGGCGGAGGCGATGAAGGAATACACCATCCTCGTGGAGTCCGTGAAGAAACTTCTCCGCCGGGGAGCCACCGCCCACCTTCTGAACATGCTCGTCAAGGTCAGGGCCGCCGATCTGGCCGAGGCCTTCAAGGCCCTCGACGAAGAGGACCGCTCGGCGGCCTTCCGACTGCTCGCCGAGCGGGCCACCCCTCAGGCGGCCGCGCTCCTCGGCGCCATCCACCCCGCCCATCGCGCGGACCTGATCCGCGGCATGGCGGCCGAGGAACTGGCGCGCGTCCTGCAGCGCCTGGCGTCGGACGACGTGGCCGAGATCCTGACCCTGTGCTCTCAGGAGAATCGAGATCAAATCCTGTCCCTGATGCAGAAAGAGGCCTCGGAGGAGATCCAGGATCTCCTGGAGTACGACGAGGACACCGCAGGCAGGATCATGACGACCCGCTTCCTGGCCCTGCCCGAGGAGACACTGGTGCACGAGGCGATCGCCGCCGTGCAGAAGGCTCAAGAGGCCGAGATGGTCTTCTATCTTTACGTGGCGGACCGCCACGGACACCTGAAGGGTGTCCTGTCTCTACGCCGGCTGCTGTCGGTGCCGCCGACCACGAGCCTACGCGAGATCATGTCGAGCGACGTCATCGCGGTCCGGGCGGAGACCGACCAGGAGGAGGTCGCGCGCATCGTGTCGCGCTACGACCTCCTGGCGGTTCCCGTGGTCGACAGCGAGAACGTTCTGATCGGCATCGTCACCATTGACGACGTGATCGATGTCCTGAGGGAGGAGGCGACAGAGGATTTCTACAAGCTCGCCGGGACCTCCGACGAGGAGCGTCTGATGAAATCCACGCTGCGCTCGGCTGGGGTTCGGCTCCCATGGCTGTTCGCCGCCTTCGGCGGGGGCCTTCTGGCGGCCCTGCTGATCAAGGCCTACATGCCGAGCCGCGCCGCGACACTAGCCTGCTTCATCCCCGTGGTGCTGGGCATGGGAGGGAACATCGGCACGCAGGCGGCCACGATCATGGTCCGCGGTCTGGCGACCGGCCGGATCTCGCTCCGTCAGGTCGGCGGCGTGATCTTCAAGGAGATTCGCATCGCTCTATTGCTGGGCTGCGTTTTCGGGACGCTCCTCGGGGTGGCGGCGGCCTTCCTGGTGGGGATGAACCCCGTGACCGACACCATCGTCGGACTGTCGCTCTGGCTGTCCATGGGAATGGCGGCGATCGTCGGGGCGGTACTACCGATGCTGCTGAAAACGATGCACATCGATCCCGCCGTCGCGACCAGCCCCTTCGTGACGACCTCCGTGGACCTCTTGGGCCTCCTGGCCTTCTTCAAGCTGGCGGGGTCCCACCTCGCGGCCGGGTAATCCGGCCGGGCGGCGGGTAACGCGCCGTGCCTCTGACGGAGACCGAGGCCTTCGTGCTGCGGTCCTGTCCCCTCGGGGAGTCCGATCGAGTCGTGACCCTGCTCACGAAATCGGTGGGTAAGGTGCGCGGCGTGGCCAAGGGCGCGCGCCGGAGCCGTCGGCGTTTCGGGAGCAATCTGGAGCCTCTCAGCCGGGTCCGCCTCACCTATTTCGAGCGGGAGGGAGCTGACCTGGGGCGCATCGAAGGGGCCGAGCTTCTGGAATCATTCTATCTTCTGCAGGAGGATCCGGAGCGGGCCGCGGTCCTGGCCTGCCTGGCGGAGGTCGCCGAGGCCTTCGCTCGCGAGCAGCAGGAGGACGAGGCATTTTTTCGACTGCTGCACGTCGTGCTGCGCGCGATCCGGGACGGTCTCGATCTCGATCGGGCAGGCCGGTATTTCGAGATCTGGACGCTCCGACTCCATGGCGTGCTCCCCTCGCTGGAGTCCTGCGCCCGCTGCGCGGCCGCCTTGCCCGGCCGGGGGGCGTTCTATGACCGCCGTGAGGGCGGGGTGCTCTGCGGGCGCTGCGGGCGGGATCGCCGCGCCGGGGATGTCGTTCTCCCTGGACGCGCAATGGACGCCGCGCGCGACATGCTGAGGAGGGCGCCGGGAGACCTCGGCGGGGCAGCCGAGACCGGCGCCGCGCTCGCCCCGATCGCGGCTCTGGCGGAGGCGATCTTTTTCGACCTGACAGAGAGGCGGTTCAAGAGCTACGAGGTGCTCCGGGCCGTGCGGGCGCAGGCTTGATGGGATCGAACCCGGGGAGGGAGATGGTTCTCAACTTTCAGCAGCTGATTCTGGCGCTGCAGGAATTCTGGGCCGGGGAGGGCGCGGTCCTGCAGCAACCGTACGACGTCGAGATGGGTGCTGGAACCATGCATCCCGACACGTTCTTCCGCGTCCTGGGCCCCGACCCCTGGCGGGTGGCCTACTGCGCGCCCTCCCGGCGTCCCGCCGACGGACGATACGGGCAGAATCCGTTCCGGCTCAACCGCCACTACCAGTTCCAGGTCGTCCTCAAGCCGTCGCCTGACGACGTCCAGGACCTCTATCTGAGGTCCCTGGAGGCGCTTGGCATCGATGTGAGGGAACACGACATCCGTTTCGAAGAGGACAACTGGGAATCTCCGACCCTCGGGGCCGCGGGGGTCGGCTGGGAGGTCGTGATGGATGGCATGGAGATCTCCCAGTTCACCTATTTCCAGCAGGCCGGCGGGATCGAGCTCAGTCCGATCTCCGCCGAGATCACCTACGGGTCGGAGCGCATCTGTATGTTCATCAACGGAGTCGCGAACGTCTTCGACCTGGAGTGGGCAAAGGGGGTGTCCTATGGCGCCGTGCGCATGCGAGAGGAGGTCGAGTTCTCCCGACACGACTTCGAGGCGGCCGCGGTCGACAGACTTCTCCGGCTGTTCCAGGAACACGAGGAGGAGGGTCAGCGGCTCCTGAAGCTGGGTCTGGCGCTGCCGGCCTACGATCACACGCTGCGCTGCTCGCACACCTTCAATGTCCTGGAGGCGCGGGGAGCCATCAGCGTCACGGAGAGGACCGGCTTCATCCAAAGAGTCCGGCGGCTCGCCGTGGCCTGCGCCAAAGGGTATCTGGCGGGGCGTGAAGCAGGTGTCGATCCGCCTCCCGCCTTTCCGGCGGCGCAGGGGCGGTGATGAAGCGGTCCGGCCCTTCCCAGGCGGGCGTCTTCCTGCTGGAGATCGGTACGGAGGAGATTCCTGCCCGCATGGCACGTCAGGCCCTGGACGACCTGGGAGCCGGGTTGCGGGAGGTCCTGGTCCGCATCCGGCTCGCGCCGGAGGGGATGGCGCTGTATGGCACGCCGCGTCGCCTCGCACTCATCGTGAGTGGGCTGCCAGCGGCAACGCCCGACGGGGAGATCGAGATCACAGGGCCACCCGTGTCGGTAGCGTACGATGCCGCGGGCCGACCGACCAAAGCGGCCGAGGGCTTCGCGCGCGCGCAAGGGGTTGAAGTGGGCGATCTGCGGCGCGTCGTCTCGACCAAAGGCGAGTGCGTCGCGGTTCGGCGGCTGGTGCGCGGGCGGTCGGCGTCCGACGTGCTGGCGGAGGTCGTCCCGTCCGTCATCACCTCGATGACCTTCCCGAAGACGATGCGCTGGGGAAGCGGTGAGCACCGGTTCGTCCGGCCAATCCATTCGATCGTGGCGCTCCTGAACGATCAGGTGGTCGAAATGGTCATCGCCGGCGTCAGGTCCGGGAGGGAGACGTTCGGCCATCGGTCCGTCGGCGCTCCACGCTTGAGGTTACAACGCCCGTCCGACTATCTCGAGGCCCTGCGGAAGCACCACGTGATCGCCGACATTGCCGAGAGACGGCAGACGATCAAGGAGCTTATCGAAAAGGCGGCGCTCCGGGTCTCCGGACAGATTGCGGCCCCACCCGAGCGGAGCTTGGCAGGAGGGCAGGGAGACCCGGAGCTCCTGGAGGAGATCACCCACCTCGTCGAATGGCCTCTGGTTGTCTCCGGCGAGTTCGACGAGGCGTTCCTCGTCCTTCCGGCCGACGTTCTGGTGACGGCCATGCGCCATCACCAGAAGTACTTCTCACTCCGTGACGGCTCCGGCAAGCTCCTGAACCGTTTTCTCGCCGTGGCCAACGCCGTCGCCGATCGGTCGGGTGCCATCCGCAAAGGGAGCGAATGGGTCCTCCGGGCTCGACTCGACGACGCCCGGTTCTTCTGGGAGGAGGATCGAAAGACGCCGATTTCCGACCGGACCGCCTCGCTCGAGAGACTGACCTTCCAGGAGCAGCTCGGATCCTATGCGGCGAAGACCGAGCGGATGTCCCGACTCGCGGAGGAGATCGCAGCGGCCTTCCGGGATAGCGGACTGCACCCCGACAGGGCTGCCGTAACGCAGGCGGTCGTTCTGTGCAAGAACGACCTGACGACCCAGATGGTGCGGGAGTTCCCGGAGCTGGAGGGGATTGTGGGGGGCTTGTACGCGCAGGCGGACGGTCTCCCATCGGCGGTCTGGAGTGCCATTTACATGCACTACCTGCCACGAGCGGCGGACGATGTGCTGCCGAGGACCCC
>JBIOWS010000348.1:0-2990 GCA_044868745.1 Candidatus Polarisedimenticolia bacterium | reverse complement strand
ACGATGACCACGCGAATCATCAGGCGGCGAAGCCGTTCCCTGCGTTCCATGTTCCGCTGGAGGGCACGGCGCACCTGCCTGGCCTGGTCCCTCCGCTCGGCCTTGGTCGCCGGCCCGTCGCCGGTCGGTTCCGATCCCCATCCCTGGGGTCTCGGCCTGGGGGCGGTGCGTGTGGATCGCTTCCGTTTCGCCATCGATGGACCTCATCCAACCATCCAGGTCCGGGAATTGTCTCGCCGACGGTTGCTAGACTCCCGGCGGAGGCGTGCCGGAGTGGACGAACGGGACCGCCTCGAAAGCGGTTAGGGGCCTAATCCGCCCCTCGCGTGTTCGAATCACGCCGCCTCCGCCGCATCCTCTGAGGTGCGGTACCGCGCAGTCGGTGCGCACTGCCGGGCCGGTCGGAGGAGTTTCGGAGCCATCGCTTGGATACAGAGAAGCCGAGCGCGTGGCTCGCTCGAGAACTGAGGTCAAGGCGAGGTCTCACACGATCCTGTATCCGAAGGGACCCTAACTGCTCATCCAGGAGGACACGGGCGTTACGCCAAGTGGTGGGCAGCCAGATCACCCTCGAATCCGGAGTCACATCTGCACGCGGGGAGGGGAGTCCTCCACCACCCGACCGTCGAGCAGCCGAATCACTCGACGGCCCCTCCCGGCTTCTGACTCCTCCGGCGCCGTCCTCAAGAGAGTGGAGGCCTGGACCGATGGAGTCCCATGACGAGTGGCCGGGAGGCGCTGGACATGGGGCCCAAGGTAGGAGTGTCGGGCGAAGCGCGGTCAGCGAGTCCGGGAGCCGAGACAACACTTCGTCATGCTCGGGAACCATCCGGGCACCTGGAGGGAGGAGCCAACGAGGACAGCCGGGACGAAACAGCTGCGCTACATCTCTCGGGTCGCGTTCCAACGCTTCGCAGCGGAGCAAGCTGGGCGGCTGGCGTCTTTCTCTTCTCGAGGGTGGTAACGCTCGCCGTCGCCTTCGCGATCGCGCTGGTCAGCAAGTCTCAATCTCTCGTTGACGTGCTATCGCGCTGGGACGGCGGATGGTACCTCGCCATCGTGCGCATGGGATACTCGACCTCGCTACAGGGAGTCAGCCCGGCCAGAATCAAGACCATCGCCTTCTTCCCCGGATATCCCCTTTCCATCCGCGCGCTCTCCTTCGTCACGAGGCTGCCGCCGGCTGTCTCCGGCATTGTCATCAGCATCGCCGCGGGTACCGGGGCGGCCATCCTCCTGTGGCTGCTGGCGAGCCGCCTCGAGGATGCACGCACCGCGGACCGGACGGTGATCCTGTTCTCGTTCTTTCCTTCCTCGTTCGTCCTCTCGATGGTGTACGCGGACGGACTGTTCATCATGTTGGCAGCCCTTGCTTTGCTGGCCATCCTGGAGGAACGGTGGCTCGTCGCGGGAATCGCTGCTGGTTTGGCGACGTTCGTGCGGCCTAACGCGATCGTGCTGGCAGCGAGCTTCCTATGGGCTGCGACGCGGGCTGCCCGCCGGAACCACTCGTGGTCGCCGTTCGTTGCACCGGCTCTCGCTCCGGCGGGGTTGGTGGGCTATTTCGCTTTCCTCTATTTCCACACGGGCAGCGGTCTGACGTTCTTGCGGGTCGAAAGTCGCTACTGGCACCAGCGGTTCGACTTCGGCATATCGAACATGCATCGGGTCTTCGAAGTCATTCGGGGCGCCGTCCAGGTGAATGGCGTGTACTTGGTCGTACTGGCGCTCGCAGTGATCGGCACCATCGCCGGAGGGTACTTCGTGGTTCGCTGGCGCCCCCCGGCTCCGATCCTCCTCTATCTCATCGGCATAGTGGCGCTGGCCTGGCTGACTGCAAACACCGCCTCCGTCCCGAGGTTCCTCTTGAGCGCCTTCCCCGTTCTCATTCCCGTAGCGAAGGGACTCTCGCGGGGGATGTTTGCGGCAGTCGTCGTCACCTCGGCCGCCTGTATGGTTGTCCTCTTCGCGATCGTGAGTACTGGAAACTTCCTTCCGGCGTGAGCCGCAGTTCACCGCGGAAAGCGCCTGGTCAGAGGTTTCCCGGAATCAGGCCGCTTCCGGCGCATCTCCGCGGCGCTGGTTCGCCGGCCCTTCCCGCTCTCGTAGACTTGGCCCCGGTGGCCTGCCCGAGCGGACGAAGGGGCACGCCTGGAGAGCGTGTAGGGGGCAACCCCTCGCGGGTTCGAATCCCGCGGCCACCGCCGGTTCGGCACCAAGGTGATCTCTCCGGTCAGTCCATCCGCCATCCCGGACAGCGCTGCGGCGCAATGGGTCCGGGGAGCCCGTTCAGCTCCTCCAGGGCTATCCGGACGTCGTCGAAGGTTTCCCACGGCAGGAACGGCACGCCATCCCCCTCGCAGATCCGGATGAGGTCCTTCTTGGCGAACACAACGTCCGAGTACAGCGCGCCGTACCGGTCGGACTGGCCTTCCCCAACGAACGCGACGGGCCCCAGCCGCTCCCGGGCTCGCACGGCGACCAGCATCTTGCAGGTGCCGCATCCCCGGCATTCGGGGTGGCCGTTTGGGTGGGCCAGCCGAGGCCGTCCTCCGTCGGAGACCAGCTCGTTCGTGACCACCTCCATGTGTCCAAGGCCCGCGGCCTCGAGCATGGGCCGGATGTAGAAAGCGAACCCATCGGAGACCACCGTGACCGGCACGCCCCTCGCCTCGGACCATGCCACGAAGGGCGGGAACGTCGGATCGAGCCGGCACAGATCGAGAGCGAAGGCCAACATGTCCTCCCGGCTCGCTGAGAGCATGCCGGTCTGGTACCGGGCTGCCTCACGAAGGCCCATCGCCCCCCGGTCGACCAGCTCGTCGTACAGGGGCCAGCCCGGATCGCCGAACTCCTCGAGCAGGACCTCGGACGCGTCTTGGAGGCAGGCCGTCCCGTCGAAGGCCACGAGCACGGCCCGGACGGGAAGCATGGCGCCAGCGTACCGGCCGGCCGGCCGGTCGGATGGTGTCGGACCCGGTCGTATACTC
>JBIOWS010000347.1:0-7623 GCA_044868745.1 Candidatus Polarisedimenticolia bacterium | reverse complement strand
GCCGGGCTCCCGCCTGCTTCGCGCTTCACCCCACCCGGCGCGGCTTGCCACGACTCGACCCCCGCACTAGATTCCCCCTGCTCATCGGACGGAGGCCTGGAGGGGATAAGGTGGAGAACATTCGCGACCTGGAGCTGCTGGTCCTCTCGCGCACCCCTATCATCGCCATCGAGAGCGCCGAGGAGGACCGGGTCCGTGCCCGGGTGGAGACCCTGGCGGTGCGCCTGGACCTCCCATGGTTCGAGTGGAAGGCGACGAACGGCCTGGTGCGTGGAGGGTCACGCGAGCCGATGCACGAGACCGAGAAGCCGTCCCAGGCGCTGAAAATCGCAGCCGCCATGCAGACGGAGGCCCTCTACCTGTTCTACGACCTGGATAAATACTTCGGAGACCCGGCGATCCTCCGAGCCCTGCGCGACATCGGCGGGCTCTTCAGCGAGGACCGGCGCGCGCTCCTTCTGTGCGCGCCCGAGCTGGACATACCGGTCGATTTGCTGACCTGCACGGCCCTCATCCAGCTCGAGCTGCCTGATCTCAAGGAGATCAAGGAGCTGACTGTGCGAACGCTCCGCGCCCTGGGCGCGCCGCGCCGGATCAAGATCGAACTGTCGCTGCCCGAGATCGAGCAACTGGTCGGCTCGCTGCGCGGCCTGACGCTGGCGGAGGCGCAGCGTGTCCTGATGCGATCGGCCCTGGACGATCTGCGTCTGAATCGGGACGACTTCAGGCACATTCTCGACCAGAAGAAGGCTCTGATCGCGCGCGACGGCATCCTGGATTTGTACCCCGCCGAGGCGACCCTGCAGCAGGTCGGCGGCCTGGACACCTTGAAGTCCTGGCTCCGGAAGCGGGGCGCCGTCTACTCCGCCGAGGCGCAGCGCCAGGGGCTGGAGCCGCCGCGAGGGCTGCTTCTCCTGGGGGTGCAGGGATGCGGCAAGAGCCTCTGCGCCAAGGCAATCGCCTCCGAGTGGGGGCTGGCTTTGCTGCGGCTCGACGCCGGCGCGCTCTACGACAAGTACGTGGGCGAGTCGGAGAAAAACCTGCGCAGGGCCATGCGCACGGCGGAGGCCATGGCTCCATGTATCTTGTGGATCGACGAGGTCGAGAAAGGCATGTCGGGGCACGAGGGATCGGCTTCGGATGGGGGGCTGTCGAGGCGGATCCTCGGAGCGTTTGTCTCCTGGCTGCAGGAAAAGGCCAGGCCCGTCTTCGTGGCAGCGACCGCCAACGACCTCCAGTCTCTGCCCCCGGAGCTTCTGAGGAAGGGACGCTTCGACGAGATCTTCTTCGTGGACCTGCCCGCCGACGGCGCCCGGCGCGCCATCTTCGCCGTTCACCTGGCCCGGCGCAGGCAGGATCCCGGCCGCTTCGATCTGGCGGCGCTCGCGGCCGCCTCCGAAGGATTCAGCGGCGCAGAGATCGAGGCGGCGATCGTGTCGGCCCTGTACGCCGTCTTCGCCGAGAGGCGGCCCCTCGGCACCACCGACGTCCTGGCAGAGATCCGCGCCGCCGTCCCTCTGTCCCGCACCTGCCGCGAGCAGATCGAGGAGCTGCGTTCCTGGGCCAAAGGGCGGGCGCTGCCCGCAGCGACCGACTCGGGCTGCCCCGCCTCGTCGGCCGCCTAGTCGGACAGCCTCATTCGAAGCGCAGCGGGAGGACCTTGGAGATCCCCGGCTCCTCCATCGTCACTCCGTACAGGAGGTCGGCGGCCTCCATGCTCTTGCGGTTGTGGGTGATCAGGATGAACTGCGTCTCCTCCCTCAACTGTTGCAGCAGCCGGGTGAATCGATCGACGTTGGCATCGTCGAGCGGCGCATCCACCTCGTCCAGGACGCAGAACGGCGAGGGCCGATAACGGAACAGGGAGAAGAGCAGAGCCACCGCCGTGAGGGCTTTCTCGCCCCCCGAGAGCAGGGCGATCTTCTGCAGCTTCTTCCCCGGCGGCTGCGCCACGATTTCGATCCCGGACTCCAGCACGTCCTCCTCCACTTCCTGCAACCGGAGCCCCGCGGCTCCCCCCCCGAACAACATGCGGAAGCATTCCTGGAAGTAACCCTGGATCGCCTCGAAGGCGGCAAGGAACCGCTCCCTCGACTCGCGGTTGATGCGGCGGATCGTCTCCCGCAGCGAGGCGATGGAATCCTCCAGGTCCTTCGTCTGAGCCGACAGGAAGCCGAAGCGCTCCTCCAGCTCGCACTGCTGCTCGATCGCCATCAGGTTCACGGGGCCGATCGCCTCGAGGGAGGCCCTGATCTCCTCGATCTCCGCCTCACGCTCCTCGAGAGTCCGCCCGTCCTCGGGCAGCGGGGCGGACCGCAGGTCCTCGGGGGCGGTCTTCAGCTCCTCGAGGCAGGCCGCCTTCAGATGATCCAAGTCGGCGTCGAGCCTGGCGAGATGGAGTTCACGGTCTCGCTGCTCCTCGCGCAGGGCCGCGTGGGCGCCGCGCGCTTGCTTCGCCGACTGCTCGCGCGCGTGCAGCAGCCCCCTGTCGTAGGCCAGACCGGCATGCGACGATTCGTCCCGCTGCGCCTCCCCGGCGCGGGCCTCGAGCGCGACCCGGAGCTGTTCCTCGAGCTGCGTTTCCTGATCCGCCAGGGCCAGCACGCGCGCCGTCCAGTCGCCTCGTTCGGCGATCCGGCGCGCCGACGTCGTCTCGGTCTCCCGGATTCCCTCCTCCAGACTCCCGCGCTCCCTCTGCAAGGCCTGGAGCCTCTGCTGCCCTCCGGCGAGCGCCGCCCTGGCCTCCGCCTCCTGGCGCTGCAGGCGCTCCAGGGCGGCGCGACGGCCCGAAAGGTCCTGGGCGGAGGTCCGGATCGCCTCCTCCATCCGTCGGCGCTCCTGCTCCGCCGACTCGAGGGACGAGGCCAGTTCCGCAACCCCCGCGGTGCACCCGGACAGGACGCTCTTCAGGCGTTCCCGCTCGGCAGCGAGAAGCGGCAGAGCGGCCGCGATCCGGTCCAGGTCGCCGCGCTTCTGCTGGAGGACCAGTTCGCGCTCGAGCGTCGCGTTCCCCTCCTCCCGAACACGGGCGTTGTCGGATTCCAGCTGCACCCTGCGGTCCGCGATCCCCTGCCGGAGCGCAGGGAGCTCCTCCTCGGCGGCGACTCTCGCTGCCTCGACCTCGGCGCCCTTTCGTGCGATCTCCTCCAGCTCGGCCCGGCGGGCCAGGAATCCGTCCTGCAGCTCCTGGCCATCTCCTCCCGCGATCACTCCCTCCGGATGGACGATGTCCCCCTCGGTGGTGACATAGGTCCACTCCGGACAGGAGGCGTGCAGGTCGAGTGCCAGGTCGAGATCCCGTACCAGCACAGTCCTCCGCAGTAGAGCTTCGACCGGGGCGAGCGCCGGTCCGGCAATCCGCTCGCCCAGGAGGCCCAGAACGCCTGGCGACTCCGCGACAACCTGCGGCAGGGGCGGCGAGGATGCGATCGTGCCCGGAGCGCCCGCAGGCCCCCCGGCAGACTCCGGGATGAAGGGCGCGCGCCCGCCAGCGTTGCGCCTGAGATGCGCGATGGCGCGCACCGCCTCCGGCGGGTCTGACACCAGGACGGCTTCCAGCCATGGTCCTAGCGTCGCTTGAACCGCCCGCTCCAGCCCGCGCGGCACGCCGAGGCGCTCCCCGACGACCCCGGAAGACGTGAATCCGGCCTCTCCTCTGAGGATTTCTCCCACTCCGCGAGCGTAGGCGGAGCGCTCCCGCTCCATGGCGCGCAAGGCATCCAGCCGCTCCGCGAGCGCCGTCGCCCGACCCTTGAGTTCCTCGCAGCGCCGCTCCGCCTCGGCCAGGCTCTCCGCCGCGCCCCTCTCGAGCTCCACATTCTGGCTGCGCTTCTGCGCCAGAGCCCCGGCTCTGTCGCGGGCGGCCACAGCCGCCCGCTCCAGGGCGGCAACCTCCTCCAACCGCGAGCCACGCTCCCCTTCCAGGGCCGTGGCCTGGCGCTCGAGGCTTTCGAGCGCCTCGCGCCCCGATCGCAGTTGCTCGTCGAGCGCGGCGCGCCTTCGGCTCAGCCCGGCAACGCGGTCGAGATGGGCCATGAGTGCCGCCCGGGCCGCCTCGAGGGCCGCGTCGATCCCCTCGATGGCGTGGGCGCCCGCGTTGAAATCTCGTTCGACCCGCTCCAGCGTCGCCTGCGCTTCTTGCGCCCGAGACGCCTCGGCTTCGATCTCGGAGTCCAGGCGCGCCCGCCGGCTCTGCAGATCCGCCCGCCGGGATGCAAGCGCCCCGATCTCCGGTCCGACCGTCTCGATCCGGCCGGCCAGATCACGCGACTGTTCCTGTCCGGAGCGAATTCTCTCCCGTCTCCTATCGATCTCGAGGTCGAGGGCGTGGATCTCGTCCTTGCGGCGGCGCGCCGACTCCTCCCCCTCCTCCAGCACGAGCCGCAGGCGCTCCAGGTCCGCCTCATCGCGCCCGAGACTCGCCGCTGCCTCCGCCTCCCGCAGCTGCAGCTTCGACAGCGCCTCGAGTATCGCGGCCCGGTCCGTGTCGATGGCCAGGAGACGGCGGTGAATCAACGCCGCGCGCCTGTCCCGCAGGGACTCCTGAAGGCCGCGATAGCGGCGGGCCTTGGCCGACTGACGCTTCAGGGAGTTGATCTGCTTCTCGACCTCGGAGGTGATGTCGGTGAGGCGCATCAGGTTGACCTGCGTCGCCTCCAGCTTGATCTCCGATTGTCGTCTTCTCGTCTTGTAGCCAAGAATCCCCGCGGCCTCCTCGAACAGGGCCCGCCGGTCCTTCGGCTTGGAGGTCAGGATCTGGTCGATCTTCCCCTGTTCGATGGTTGAGTACAGGCGGGATCCGATGTCGGTGCGCGTCAGCAGATCCTGGATGTCCTTCAGTCGGCATCGCCGGCCGTTGAGGACGTACTCGCTCTCGCCGGATCGGTAGATGCGCCGGGTGACCACTACGTCTTCCGGCAGTTCGGTGAGCCACGGGAGCGCGGCGGGCGAGCACCCTGCCTTGCTCTCCGGATCGGCCGGCACGGTTCCGTCCTCCGCCAGCTCCCCGCTATCCACCGGCCCATCCACTGCCGTAGGGAGGTGCACCACTCGGTCCGCGTCGCCGTGTCCGTTGCCGCTCCCGCCGTCTCTCCCATGCCCGTTGCCGGCGCCCGAGAGGTTCTTGAAATGCAATGAGACCTCCGCCATGCCGAGCGGCCGGCGGGCCTCGCTGCCGTTAAAAATCACATCCTCCATCCGGTCGCTGCGCAGGAGACTCGCCTTTTGCTGCCCGAGGACCCAGGAGATGGCATCGCCGATATTGCTCTTGCCGCATCCGTTCGGGCCGACGACACCCGTGATCCCATCGGTGAATTCAAACCGGGTCCGTCCGTAGAACGACTTGAACCCCGTGATCTCCATCCGATCGAGCTTCAGAAAGCGGGCCATGCGTCTCCAGTCGCGCGCCCTGCGGCGGCGCGGCATTCTAACACGCTGGCGCCCCCCGCCAGGCGGTTCTCCACATGGAATTGCGGTCGGGGTAGGGTCGGGCCCAAGATGCTGCGTTGCTCGACCGTCCTAGTACTCCCTGCTGAGGACGAAGTCGGGCAGGGCCTTCAGGGCGTCCCGGGCCGGAGAGGGATCGAACAGATCGAGCGCTTCCCGGGCCCGCCGCGCATACGAGGCGGCGAGGTCGCGGGCCTTCTCGAGCGTCTTGGCTCGCCGGAGCAGTGCAATGATGTCGTTGCGGGTGACGGTCCGAAAGTCGCGCTCGTCGAGGACGGTCTGCACCAGAGCGCGCTCCACCGGGTCCCGCTTCTCCAGCAGGTAAATGAGGGGCAGGGTCAGCTTCCCTTCCTTCAGGTCGGAGGCGACCGGCTTGCCGAGCACGCTCTCGTCGGCGGTGAAATCGAGCAGGTCGTCGATGATCTGGAAGGCCATTCCCAGATTCATCCCGTAGTCGGCCATAGCCTCCACCTTCTCCGCACCGCTCGAGGAGAGCACGCCCGCGACCCGGCCGCACCCGGAGAACAGGTACGCCGTCTTCCGGCGGATGATGTCGAGATGCTCCCTCTCAGTCAGGTTGATGTCGGCCCGGCGACGATCGGCGATCATCTCTCCTTCGATCATCTTCAAGGTGATGCTTGCGAGAACTTTGATAATCTCGATGTCGTCCGCCAGGAGCGCCATGTTCATCGACTTGATGTACAGGTAGTCGCCCAGCAGGACGGTCAGCCCGTTCCCCCAGCGCGCGTTCAGCGAGCCGCGCCCGCGCCGAAGGTCGGCTTCGTCGATCACGTCGTCGTGCACGAGCGTGGCGGTGTGGATGAATTCGAAGACCGACGCGAACAGGACGTCGCGATCCCCGCGATAGCCGCACATCTGTGCCGACAACAGGAGCAGGATCGGACGGATCCGTTTGCCGCCCCCGTCCGCGATGTAGCGGCCCAGCTCATCGATGACCCCGACTTCCGAGCGCAGGTTTCTCCTGCATTCCTCCTCCACCTGCACGAGCTTGTCCGCGACCAGCGAGATCGCAGCGGGAAGACCGGCGATTCTCGCGGATCGCGCCCCCTCACCTGCGGTGTGGGACGACGCTCCGCGGCCGACGGCCAGAGGAGGCGGCGCCTGGGTCGATGCCCGCTGGCGCGCCGTCTTGACACCTGGCCAGACCTCGGTCATCGATCCTCCACCCGTACCGCGGGCACGGGCTGTTCCTCCGACTCGGCTTCGGCTGGGACACCCGGTGGAAACGATTTCGGGATGCGGTGCGTTTCCAACACCCTCGAGCCCTGGATCACGTAGGACACGCCTGCTCGGTCGTATCTCCAGACTTCCTTGCCGCCTTCCTGGGGAGTCCGGCTGGACGGCAGGCCCAGGGACCTGAGGATCTGACCGCAGTGGCTGGCCGGCCCGTATTCGTCGATGAGGGACTTCACCCTCGGCCAGTCCTGTTGAATCTTCAGGATCACCGAAACCTGCACCGGCCGTCCCTGGCGAACCCGCCGCGAGATCTCCTTGTCTTCAGGAAGCCGGTACTTGATCGCGTCGAAGGACTTCGGATCGTAGAATCGCATGTAATAGTAGGGGAACTGGGAATCGGAGGGGAAGCTGAACTCGAAGAAGCCGTGCTCGTCCGTGGTGGCTCGCACCTCCTCGACGTTCTGGTCCTGCGAGCGGAAGGTGCCGAGGTGAAGTACGGAACGCGACTTCAGGAGGCGCACGGTGTGACCCGGGACGGCTTCTCCCGTCTCGTCCGTCACCGTGCCGCGGACCGAAACCGTCCTGTCCGGGGCCGCCAGGGGGGTCGACGGCTGCGCCAGCAGGAGGAAGGCGATCCACATTCCCAGAAGCGGCGTCCCCTGCCGGTGCGCCATCGCCTCCCTCAACGATAGTTGGTGAACTGCATGTCAATCGGCAACGTGCTGTCGCGCAGGACCTGGATCGCGGCCTGCAACTGGTCCTTGCTCTTCCCCTTGATACGCACCTGATCGCCCATGATCGCAGCCTGCACTTTGAGGCCGCTTCCCTTCAGTATCTTCACGATCTCCTTCGCGTGATCCTGCGGGATTCCCTGCTGCAGCGCGACTTCCTGCCTGAGGGTCCCTCCCGTCGCTTCCTCCGGCTTCTTGAAGGACAGACCCTTGAGCGGGACTCGCCGGGCGGCCAGTTTCTGCGTGAAGA
>JBIOWS010000346.1:0-5042 GCA_044868745.1 Candidatus Polarisedimenticolia bacterium | reverse complement strand
GTGGTCGCCGCGTGGCGCGCCTCGGGAGGGCGGAACGCCTGCACGCCGTCGCTGATGGCCTCGATCCCGGTGAGGGCGGCGCACCCTGCCGAGAAGGCGCGCATCAGCAGAAAGAGGGTGAGGGGGTGGGACGCTCCAGGAAATGCGGCCGCCGTTGTCTCGAGCGGCGGGTAGTGCAGGAGCGAGCGGACAATCCCGGTGAGGATCATCAGGACCATCGCCAGGATGAACATGTAGGTCGGGACGGCGAACATCCTTCCCGACTGCCGGACGCCGCGCAGGTTCCCCACCGCGAGGAGGAACAGGAAGACGAGCCCCACGGTGATCCGATGGTCGCGCAGGAACGGGACCGCGGAGGTGATCGCCGCCACGCCGGCGGCGACCGACACGGCAACGGTCAGGATGTAGTCGATCTGGAGCGCCGCCGCGGCCACCAGCCCCGGCATCGTTCCCAGGTTCTCCCGGGCCACGATGTACGATCCACCTCCCTCCGGGTAGGCGTGGACCGTCTGCCGGTAGGAGAGGATGACGAAGCCCAGAATCAGGACAATCAGCCCGGAAATCGGCAGAGAACGGTCCAGCGCCGAGGCGCCTGCGAGGCTGAGGACCAGCAGGATCTCCTCGGTCGCGTAAGCGACGGAGGAGAGCGCGTCCGAGGAGAACACGGCGAGGGCGGTGGGGATGCCCAGGCGCTCCTCTTTCGCCCGCTGCGTCTCCAGCGGCGTCCCGAGGAGCCAGCGCTTCCAGCTCACCTCAGATCCCGGTCCACGTCAGGCTCCTGCCCAGGGTCAATTCACCAGGAGATAGACGGCAGGCGCGATGGCGATCCGGTACCAGGCGAAGGGGCGCAGTGAGTAGCGACCCAGCAGGGCGACGAACCACCGGACCGCCGCCCAGGCGGACAGGAAGGCCACCATGAACCCGATGGCGAAAGGCAAGGCGTCGGATGCTGAAAGCTTGGACCAGCTCTTCAGAATGTCGTACAGAGTTGCGGCGGCCATGATCGGGACCGCCGCCAGGAACGAGTAGACCGCCGCGGTCCGTCTCTCCAGGCCGCTCAACAGGCCGCCGACGATCGTCGCCGCGGAGCGCGACACGCCGGGCCAGAGCGAAAGACACTGGAACAACCCGATCACCAGTGCCGGGCGCCACCCGAGGGCGTCGATAGCGCCGATGCGCGGCGCGGGTCGAAAGCGCTCGGCCAGGAGGATCGCCACCCCGCCCACACCCAGCGCCAGAGCCACGCTCGTCGGATTGAACAGGCGGTCGCGGATGACGTCGCGCAGCAGGTACCCGAACAGGAGCGCCGGGAGCGTCGTGACGGCCAGGAGTCCGCAGCCCCGCAGGCCCGCAAACCCGCCCGCGACGCGCGGCCGCGCCAGGGCGATGAATCGACGGCGCTCGAGGACGACGACCGCGAAGATGGCTCCAAGCTGGATGAAAATCTCGAACGTGGCCGCCTTGTCTCCCGCGAAGCGGAGCAGGTGGCCCGCGACGATGAGATGTCCTGTGGAAGAAACCGGGACGAATTCCGTCAACCCTTCCACGATCCCGAGGAGGATCGCGACCCAGAGGAAGCTCATGGCGGCGGAGCGTACATGAGGGGATGAGCGCTTGCAAGAGCGAGCGGGACGGAGGTCGACACCGCCGCCGGGACCTTGGGGACCGGAGTCGTGGCGCTAGTGGGACATTTTCTTGAGACCGGTGATTTCCACGAGCACGCCGTGCCAGGCGAGCGGCTGGCCCGCCGGATCGCGCACGAGGACCGCTTCGTCGCGGAACCATCGTGTCTCGCCCTGGCGGTCGAGGAGGCGGTACTCCGTCGTGGCGAATCCCCTGCTGAGGATCGCTCCCTGGGCGAGATCGAGCACGGCCCCGATGTCCTCGGGATGGACGATTTTCATGAAGAAGCTCCGGTCGGTCATCCATTCTTTCGACGAGAACCCGAGCATCTGCTCGGTCTGTGGACTGATGTAACGGGTCTGAAAGGGCGGGTCGACGTCGCAGATGTAAACGATCGCCGGGATGTGCTCGATCAGGCTGCGCAGCCGGCCCTCGGTCTCGGCGAGCTGTGTCATCAGCCGGGAATTTTCCAGGGCCACCGAGGAGACGTCCGCGAAATGCACCGCGAGCGTCAGCTCCATCGGGGTCCAGGCGTGCGGCCGGCGCGTGATGAGGATCAGCAGGCCGAAGCTCTGCTCTCCGCTGAGGAGGGGCAGGTACGCGACGCCGCGGATCGCCATCAGCTCCCGGGCCCGCGGATTGACCCGTTCGTCGTCCTCCGCACGGTCGATGGCGACCGGCCGGCGGGTCCTCAGCGCCTGTTGCGCGGCGGCCGAGTGCGAGAGCTGGAACTTGAGGCGCGGTGCGTCACGGGGATGCCGGCCGGAACTGACGACGCCGTAGAGCGACTGCTCATCTCGATCGACGAGCGCCAGGTGCGCGCCCTGCACGCCGAGGAGCGTCGCCGCCGTGTTCACGATCTTCTGAAGCGTGCTTCGCTCGCTGCCGAGCCGGGCGATGTCCGCCGTCAGCCGGCAGAGGCGCTCAAGCTTCTCCATGTGGTTGCGTAACTCGTCCATTCGTCCGCGGCTCGTGCGCTGCTGCATCCGGTTCCCCCCCCGCAGGCTCGGCCCATCCTCTGATTACGATGGTAACACCGCCCCGTCAACCCCGTTCTGCCGATGCACGACCCTGAATCGATCGACCCACGATCCCCTCGGGGCGGGCGGCTGTTGACTACGTCGCCCCTTCCGGCCTATACCGTCCCCCGCTCCGCGGGCGGCGCCGGCCTTCCGCTGCCTGCGATCCTGGGGAAGATGCCGATGTCTTCGCATCTCTGGCCGGTGATCCTCCTGGCGGCGTCTGTGGGGATGAAGTCCGGCCCGGGCGGAGGGACAGCGCGCCTCACGCTGGACCGGGTGGCGCGCTACCCACCTCCGGGCACGCGGATTCCCGGGTCGTTCCAGTTCAGCGGCGACGGCAGATACCTCTATTTCCTCGACACAAAGGGGGACGGCGTTTCACGGTCGCTGTTCCGCGAGGAATTGGCGACGGGGCATCGAGAGCTGGTCGCCCAGCCTCCGACGATCGACGAGCGGGACGGCGTCCTGTCTCGCGAGGAGACCCTGCGTCGCGAGCGCCAGCGGATCCAGGACAAGGGGATCACCCTGTACGTCGTGGCCGAGAAGGCCGACGCCGCGGTATTCGCCTGGGGTGGCGACCTCTACCTCGTACGTCCAGGCCGCGACGCACTTCGCCTGACCACAACGCCCGCGGACGAGATCGATCCGCACCTTTCTCCCGATGGGACCCGGGTAGCCTTTGCGCGCGACGGCGAACTCCACGTCCTCGATCTTGCGACGGGCGCCTCGGCGCCGCTGACCGGGGGCGCGCGGGAGGGCGTGACGCACGGGATCGCGGAGTTCATCGCCCAGGAGGAGATGGGCCGATCCGCTGGACTGTGGTGGTCGCCCGACGGTGCCCGGCTGGCCTACACCGAGGTGGACGAGACCGGAATTCCGATCTACCCGATCGTGCGTCAGGGAAGGTCGAAGTGGGAGGTGGAGTCGCACCGCTACCCGTTCGCCGGCGGGGCCAACGCCAGGGGGAGGCTGGGGATCGTCCCGGCCGCCGGCGGGGAAACCCTCTGGCTGACGATCGCCCTCCCGGACGAGGAGGTTTACCTCGCCCGCGTGCGCTGGGACCTCGGTGGAACGCTGCTGGTGGAGGTCGAGACGCGCGACCAGAAGATTCTGCGACTCCTGCGCTTCGATCCGGTCTCCGGCAGGTCGACAACACTCCTCGAAGATCGATCGGATACCTGGATCAACCTGCACGACGATCTGTGGCCCCTCGCGGAGGGTCGGTTCCTCTGGTCCAGCGAGGCGAGCGGCTACCGCCATCTCGAGCTGCGCGATCGGAGGGGCGCGCTCCTGCGCCCTCTGACGTCCGGCGACTGGCCGGTCGATCGGATCGAAGGCGTGGACGGAGCCGCCGGTCGCGTCTATTTCACTGCGGCCAGGGAAGGACCGCTGCAGCGCCAGCTCTACCGCGTCGGGCTCGAACGTGGGCGCGTCGAGAGAATCACGCGCGAGCCCGGCTTTCACGACGTCACCGTCTCGCCCGACGGACGATGGATCGTGGACGTCCACGACAGCGCGGCGTCGCCGCCGCGCGTGCTGCTGAAGGACGGGTCGGGGCGGATCGTGCGCGTCCTCGATCCGAACGAAGACCTCGAGGTGAGAGAACTGGCCCTCAGACCTCCGGAGTTCGTGACCCTGCGGGGCGCAGATGGCACGCCCTTGCACGGCGCGATCTTCAGGCCCGAGCCGCTCCAGGCCGGACGCAGGTACCCGGCCATCGTGCGGGTCTACGGAGGACCGACGGCGCAGACCGTGAAGGACTCGTGGGAGGTGACCCAGGACCTGAGGGCCCACTATCTCGTCGATCACGGGTACGTCGTTTTCAGGCTGGACAACCGCGGCTCACCCAGGCGCGGCAGGAGATTCGAGACGGCCCTCTTCAAGCACCTGGGCTCGGTCGAGGTCGAGGACCAGATCGCCGGGGCCCGGTTCCTTTCCGGTCTGCCTTACGTGGATGGCTCACGCATCGGGATCTACGGTTGGTCGTACGGAGGGTACATGGCGGCGCTCTGTCTCTTAAAGGCCCCCGACCTGTTCCGTGCAGCGGTGGTCGGCGCCCCGGTGTCCGACTGGGACGGCTACGACACGCACTACACGGAGCGTTACATGGGTACGCCCCAGGACAACCCGATCGGCTACCGCGAGAGCTCCCTCCTCCCGCAGGCGTCGCACCTGGAGGGTTCGCTCCTGATCGTGCACGGCATGATCGACGAGAACGTGCACTTCCGCCATACGGCGCGGCTGATGGAGGCTCTCAATACCGCGGAGAAGTCTTACGACCTTCTGATCTTCCCCGATGAACGCCACCTGCCTCGCGGGGAGGACGACAGGCGCTACCTCGAGAGGCGGATCGTCGAGCACTTCGATCGATCCCTGAAATAAATTGGGCCGCTTCCT
>JBIOWS010000345.1:0-2752 GCA_044868745.1 Candidatus Polarisedimenticolia bacterium | reverse complement strand
TGGTCCGCCATCGGCGCCGGTGAACGCCAGGCTCCCCAGGAGCGGCACGAAGTATACGGGAAGCGTGACGACGAGGCTGATGAGGATCGCCTTCAGGTAGTTGCGGCGCGGGTCCTCCAGCTCCTCGGCGGCGGTCGAGATCGACTCGTACCCGGAGTACGACCACATCGTGATCAGGCTGCCGACGCCCAGCGCTTCGATCCAGCTCTGGTCCGGCAGCTTGACGGGGAGGAGGGGATTGCGCCCCCACTGCGGCACGCCGAGGACGGACAGGATCAGGAACGGCGCGACGATGAACAGGCTGAAGACCAGCGTAGACCAGCCGACCAGCTCGATGCCTCGCAAGTTGGCCCAGGTGCAGGCGGCGATCACCAGCAGACAGACGGCCTGCGGCGCGAACCGGGTCCAGGCTTCCGGCAGGAACGACCCCATGAACTCGCCGGCGTACTCCCTGACCAGGACGGCGTAGGCGGCGCCGTCGCAGAACGCCCCGATCCAGGCGCACCAGCCGGTCTGAAACCCCCAGAAATCCCCGAACATGCCTCGCATCCAGCGGTAATACCCGCCCTCCACGGGGAACCGGCTGCTCATCTCCCCCGCGGCCAGGCCGAGCGGGAGCCCGTAGAAGATCGGCATGACGAGGATGAGGAGGACGGTGAGGCCGGGGCCCGAGGCGGAGACGATCTCCTCGATCCCGAACGGCCCGGCTGCCGAGAGGCAGAAGATCACCGCGACGAGGGGGAGGAGCCGCAGCCCGCGACGCCCCGGGACCGCCGCCGTCGGCATCAGGCTGGGCGGGGGCCTCAGGCGGCCGACTCGGCGCAGGCCTTGTCGGCGGCCTTCAGGATCCGTTTCAGCTCGCGATCCACCTCGGGCGGGAGGGGGTCGGGGTCGGGGAGGGCCAGGAGGCGCTCGACCTCGCTTCGCGCCGACTTGATCTCGTCGTGCCCCTCCGCGAAGTACTTGTCGTAG
Source organism: Candidatus Polarisedimenticolia bacterium (assembly GCA_044868745.1). Lineage (GTDB taxonomy): Bacteria > Acidobacteriota > Polarisedimenticolia > Gp22-AA2 > Gp22-AA2 > JBIOWS01. Next base: position 1,780 of record JBIOWS010000345.1, on the reverse strand, counting down.
GTGTTGCGATAGCTGAAGCGCGGGAAGAAGACCTCGCCCTTCTTCAGCCCGTTCAGCGTCTCCTTGAATCCCAGGAAATGCTGTCCGGGCCCCGCCTTCTCGATCAGATGCGCCATCAGGGTCTCGTCGTTGACCACCACACCAGCGCGGATGCACTTGACCATCCGGGCGATCTCCGACTCGATGATCATCTGGGTGAGGGACATGGTGTTGTTGTCGTCCAGCACGCCGATGCCGACCAGGAGATCGGCGCCGGACAGCGCCGCCGCCAGACCGGTCTGCATCGATTCGTAGGCCGCCTGGATCCCCGGGATCTTGGCGTCCGAGTTCAATCCGACGCCGAGGGCGGGGACGTCGTAGACCTTTGCCATTTGTCCGAGCACAAGATTGAACAGCGGAATCTCCGGTCCGGCGCAGACCGCCATGCCCGACTTCATGTCGAGGACCTCCGGGCCGAGGGGATAGATGAGAGGGCATCCCGGAGCGGCGACCTGGAACAGCACCACCCCGGAGAGGAACTCGACCAGGCTCATGAGGCAGGTCCCGGGCACGGTCACCGGAGCGGTCGCCCCGGTCAGCGGCATCGGCCAGACGACGATCGGGATGCCGGCCCGCGCCAGGTCGATGCACAGCTCGGCCATGTGCGGCTCGTGCTGCAGGGGGGACACCGTGCAGGCGACGACGGAGTAGATCGGCCGTTTTCTGAGGGATTCCCTGTCGCCCGCCAGGACCTGCAGCATCTCCAGGGCGAACGGAACGTGCTCCGGAAGCTGGATCTCGTGCTGGATGTGCTTGGTCGTCATGGCGAAGGAGTGGTACATCTCGTGCAGCACCCGGCTCGGGCCCGGCACGTCGAACGGGACCACCATCGGCCAGATGTAGTCGACGACGTCGAGGTAGTGCGCGACCTTGGTCGAGTCGCGCAGATCCTGGACGTTCCCCTGCCGTCTCTCGCCGGTGCGAAAATCCTGCGTGAACGTCCCCTGCCCGTTGGTCGTGACTCGCAGCCGCGTGCCGTCCAGCACCATGTCGTGCGCAGCGTTCCGCCCGGCGAGGGTGATGGTGCGCGGTGTGGAGGCGATGCAGCGCTCCACCAGGTCCGGCTTGATCCAGGCGATCCCGGAGTCGTAGTTCACCTTCTGGCCCGCCTCCTCGAGGAGCGCCAGGGCCCGCCGGCTCTCGTACTTGATGCCGACTTTCTCCAGGATGTCGAGGGCGCGCGCGTGGAGTGTTTTGGCCTCCTGTTCGCTCAGGATGCGGACCTCCGGGACCATCGCGCCTCCCTATGCTCGAATCGCATCAGGATTATCCGCGTGCGGCAGGTGTGAAGGCAAGGCCTTTCTCGGCGAGCCCGGTTCGGCGGAAATGCCGTTACGGCTTGAGATCCGTCCGGAGGAGGCGAATTTGAAGCCGTAACGGCATCTTCCTCCGCCGCGGCGCCCCGCGCGGCGGGCGGTGTGCTAGATTGGCGCTTCAGCATCGATTGCTCGTCGCCGGCCATGAAACGGCGGCATTCTCGCGCGGGGCACCCGGGGGGAGGGGGTGGACATGACGCCGACGATTCGCTACGACGCCATCATCGCGGGCGGAGGCCACAACGGTCTCGTCGCTGCCGGCTACCTCGCGAAGGAACGGCTCAAGGTCCTGGTCCTCGAGCGGCGGCCGATCGTCGGCGGGGCCTGCGTCACCGAGGAGATCATCCCGGGCTACCGGGTCACGCGCACCTCCTACGTCTGCAGCCTCCTGCTCCCCGAGATCATCCGCGACTTCCGGATGGCGG
>JBIOWS010000344.1:0-5089 GCA_044868745.1 Candidatus Polarisedimenticolia bacterium | reverse complement strand
AAGTATGAGAGCGCCGCGCGCGCCGGCGCGGCCGGGGCGATCCTGATCCACACCGACGAGTCGGCCGGGTACGCCTGGAACGTGGTGCGCAATTCATGGGGGCGCGAGCGTCCCTATGTGGCGCTGGGACCCGACAGCCCGCGCCAGCTCAAGCTCGCCGCCTGGGTCACGGAGAAGACCGCCCGCTACATGCTGCTGAATATCGGCAAGGATTTCGAGGCCCTGCGCAAGTCGGCGACCAAGCAGGACTTTCGTCCGCTGCCGCTCGACCTGAAGGTGCAGGCGCGCCTGGTCACGAAGGTGCGGCCGATCAGCACCTGGAACGTCATCGGCCGACTCCCGGGGAGCGACCCGAAGCTGGGCAAGCAGGCGGTGGTCTTCACGGCCCACTACGACCACCTTGGACGGGGCACGCCCGAGGGGGACGACGACATCTACAATGGCGCCCAGGACAACGCTTCCGGCGTGGCGACCATGCTCGAGGCGGCGCGCCTGTTCACCCTGCTGCGTGAGCCGCCGCGGCGAACTCTTCTGTTCATCGCCTGCGCGGCCGAGGAAGGGGGGCTGCGGGGCTCGGAGTACTACGCCGCCCATCCCGTCGTGCCGACGCACCTCACGGCCGCCAACATCAACCTGGACGGGATGGCGGTCTGGGGGGAGCCGCGTGACTTCGCCTTCCTCGGCGCCGATCGATCGACACTGCGCGACGTCGTGGCGGAGGCCTCGAGCGCCCTCGGCTTCAAGGTGTCCCCCGATCCCCATCCGGAGCAGGGCTCGTTCTACCGCTCCGACCAGTTCAACTTCGCCAAGGTCGGCATCCCCGCCTTCAGCCTGGACCCGGGCCTGGACTACATCGGCAAACCGGAAGGTTACGGTCAGAAAGTGTGGAGCGAGTACGAGGAGAAGCGCTACCACCGTCCCGACGACGAGTACGATCCGGCCTTCGATCTTTCCGGATCGGTGGCGGCCGCCAGAATCTCCCTTTACGTCGGCTTGCAGCTGGCGCAGGCCGACGCGACGCCGCGCTGGAACCCGGGCGACGAGTTCGCCGCCGCCCGGGCGGCCGCCCTCAAGTCGGCGGGCGTGGGGTCGGGGTCGCAGTGACCAGAGGGGCGGAGCTTTCCCCGGAGTATCCGCAGCTCCGCCGCAGAAACCTCCGGCGCTCTCGATCGTAGAGGCCGGCGCAATAGGCTCCGCTCCACACCCCCCCGCCGGGGCGCGACACCGCCGTCACAAGAAGGTCTCCCCTGCCGCACCGAGGACAGCGCGGACCAGCCGGGTCCTCCCGGTCCTGCCCGCCGCACAGAGCGACCGCCGCTTGCCGGCCCATCGCCGCCTCCCGGATGAGAATGATCGGCGCCAGATATAAGCCCGCGGTTTCGTTCCGTCAAGCGACCTGCACGCCGCGGCGGGCGCGGGCCACAGGCGTCTCTCTTCCACGGGCAGGGCGCAGGGCCGACTCCGCCGCGCCCTCCTCCTGACCCTGCTCGACTCAGGCCGGGCCGTCCCATCTCTTCTCCAGCTCCTGCAGGATCGGCAGCTCGGCGAAGGCACGCTCGGGAAGGAAGTCCCAGTCCACGCCGGCCGGAGGCGGAGCCTGCAGAGCTGGTAATCCGCCCGTGGGGCGGTTGCTCGGTGTGGGATCCCTCATGGAACAACGCGAGAACCCTCTCCGAGATTCCGCTCCTCCGCTACTTCCCGCAAGGCCCTGCGGCGCGCGATTACGTTGGCCGAAAGATTCCTCCTCGGCTGGCGCGCTCGTGCAAAAAATGCGCGTGGTTCGAGGGAAACCAGACTCCAACGCCGATCTTTTCCTGCGAGATCGCTCCAGGGCGGCCGCTCCGGAGGTCCTCCGGCAAGCGTCAATTGAATGGCACAGCGATTGCTCAAAGCTGCCATCGCTGACAGCGGATCGTCCTCGGAGGGGTCCCGAAGCGGCGCGCTGGTAGATGCGGGCGGTCCCCTCCGCGAATCTCAAACGATGAAGCGAACGGCGGCTTCATGGGGGGACGGGCCTGAAGCGAGCCGGCGCCCTGACAACGGTCGGAATCATGGAATTCATGGAGGGATCGCGCATGAGACGAAACCTGTACGTCCTATTTGTGATGACGGTGCTTGCCGTCCTGCCCGCCGCCGGGATTCAGGCCAACGGCGACGAACAGATCCCGCTCTCGCCCACGGCCATCCCGCAGTTCGTCGACCCGTTGCCCGGCCTGGCCATCGCCGACGGCACCCAGCCGCTCACCCTGACGATGTGCGAGTTCAAGTCGAACGTGCTGTCGACCGGGACCTTCGCGCCGGGCGTCGCGCCGGAGACGTGGGTGTGGGGGTATATCGTCGGGACGGAGTGCCCGTCCACGACCCAGAGCACCTATCTCGGACCGGTCATCATCGCCCAGCGTAAAGTCCCGAGCCAAGTGACGTTCATCAACAATCTGGGGTACGCCTCCACCACGCACGTCCTCGCCTACAAGAACTCCACGGATCAGACGATCCACTGGGCCGACCCGCTGAACAAGGAGGCGAACGCCTGCTCAGAGGAAGTGATGACGAACGAGGGGAAGCCGCCTGCGGGGGAGTGCGCCGAGAATTACAGCGGACCGATTCCCGCGGTGGTGCACCTCCACGGGGGTGATGTGCCGCCCGAGCTTGACGGCGGCCCCGATGCCTGGTTCACCAGCGACGGACTGTACCAGGGGCACGGCTACTACAGCTTCCCCGGCACCGGCGGTCCAGGCTCCAATCTGGCGGTCTACCGCTACCCGAACGACCAGGAACCCGCCCTCATTTGGTTCCACGACCACGCCCTGGGTGCGACGCGCTTGAACGTCTATGCCGGAATGGCCGGCGGTTACCTGCTCACCGATCCGACCGACACTTCCATCCCCTCGAACCTGCCCGGGCCCGTTCCCCTCGTCGTCCAGGATCGGATGTTCGACAAGCAGGGACAGCTCTACTTCCCCGCCGGGACGCCTTTCGTCCCCAACCCCGACCATCCCTACTGGGTCCCGGAGTTCACGGGTGACACCGTGGCAGTGAACGGCCACGTGTGGCCCTATCTCAACGTGGAGCCGAAGCGTTATCGCCTCCTGTTCATCAACGGCTCCAACGCGCGAACCTACGAGATGTTCCTGGCCAACCAGGACAGCAAGGCCAAGGGACCGGCCCTATGGCAGATTGGAACCGATGGGGGCTACCTCGACATCCCGGTCAAGATCGACCCCAACGCTCCGGGCAATCAACTGCAGAAGCTCTTGCTTATGCCCGGCGAGCGAGCCGACGTGATCGTCGACTTCGCCGGCCTGGCTCCGGGGACGCGCCTGATCCTGCGCAACGTGGCCAAGACGCCCTATCCGGCTGGCGACACGGTTGACGGAAAGACCGTCGGCCGCATCATGCAGTTCCGGGTGATTCCGGGCGGGGGAGTTGACACCACCTACGATCCGTCCGCGGGCGGCCCTCTTCGCACTCCGATGGTCCGGCTGGTCGACCCTGTGGCGGGCACGCTGGCTCCGGGCGTGGTGGCCCAGAACAAGCGCCAGCTGACCCTCAATGAGGTGCTCTCCGAGCCGAGCACGTTCGACGGAACCGACTACGAGGGCGGTCCGGAGGAGGTGCTGGTCAACAATTCGCACTGGTCGGGCAGGGACGAGAACGGAGATGTCCGTTCCGACTTCACGCCCATCACCGTCGGTGACAATACCACCGGCTATTCGGAGCTTCCGAAGGAAGGGGAGACCGAGGTCTGGGAGATCATCAATACGACCGCCGATGCCCATCCGATCCACCTCCACCTCGTCCAGTTCCAGCTCATTAACCGCCAGAGTTACGATACCCGGAGATACATGGCGGACTATGCGCTGGCTTATGGCGGCATGGTCGTGGATGGCCTCGGCCCGCCGAACGACTACAACGTCCCCAACGCCGACGGCGCCGTGGGAGGCAATCCCGCGGTGGGCCCCTTCTTGAGGGGTCCCGCGAGGCCGCCGGAGGCGAACGAGGCGGGTTGGAAGGACACGGTGATGATGCTTCCAGGCCAAGTGACTCGCATCGCCGTCCGCTGGGCGCCGATGTCTCTGCCGGCGAGCACTCCCGCCGCTGACGCGTTCTACGCGTTCGATCCCAATGGTGGAGGAGGGCACGGCTACGTCTGGCACTGCCACATCATCGACCATGAAGACAACGAGATGATGCGGCCGAACAGCGTGCAGCCCAACGAGGCCGCGACCCGCTCCTACCTCAAGGGCATCGATTACTGAGCCCGTTCGTTGATTGTGGCGGGGGCTGCCCGCACGAGGCGGCCCCCGTTTTTCCCTCACGAGGACCGGAGCCCTGCGGATGTGGGTCAGTCCGTTTCCCCGAGCCCTGATCGTCGCCTCTCTCAGTCTTGCCGCAGGCCTGACCGAAGGGATCGGCCCGGCGGCGCAGCCGGCGCCCTCCTACGCTCCAATCTCCGAGGGCGACCGCCGCTGGAGAGCGGAAAACACGTTCCAATCGATCCAGGTAATCTTCTCGGAGGAGGAGGTGCGGATTCTTCCACGATCCTCCAACCGGCCCGCCTGGGAATGGGGAATTTCCCTGACCCGGTACGGAGGGCCGGCGGATTTCCGGCCCGCGGCACACCCTTTTCTTCTGAGCGGCGAAGATCGCGTGGAATACCTGCGAGGGCCGCTGCTCGAGTGGTTCCGAAACAGCCCCAAAGGAATCGAGCACGGCCTCGAGGTCGGGGAGTGGGGAGACCCTTCGCTTCTGCGGTTCGACTTCACCCTCTCGGGAAGCCTCACGCCCAAGGTGTCCGAAGACGGGCAGACGGTGGTGTTCCGGGACGCTTCCGGCGCCCCGGTCCTGGCCTACCTGGACCTGCACGGTCTGGATGCCGAGGGACGCGAGGTGGCCGCCCGGTGGGAGAGAATTGAGCACCAGGAGGACTCCGGGCCTGTTCTGCGTTTGATCTTGCAAGGAGCTGGCCACGCGTTTCCCGTGCGCCTGCTTGGACGGCTCGCCACCCCCAAGGGCTCATCGTGGAGCACTGCGATCTCGGGTCCCAGGACTGGAACCACGGTCCTGTCGGCGCCGCCGAACGATCTCT
>JBIOWS010000343.1:0-9564 GCA_044868745.1 Candidatus Polarisedimenticolia bacterium | reverse complement strand
CTTTTTGCTATCATCGGCCTCCGGCGCCCAGGCGTGAGCGCCGCCACGCACGGCGATGAAAGAAAAGATCCTGGTCATCGACGACGAAGTCGCCATCCGGCAGTCCCTGCGGATGGTCCTGGAGTACGAGGGGTACGAGTGCGTCGAGGCGGCCTCGGGCCCCGAAGGGATCGAGACCCTGCGCCGCGAGGTGCCGGACGCCGTCCTCCTCGACATCAAGATGCCGGGGATGGACGGGCTGGAAGTGCTCGCCGCGGTCCGCTCCAGGGACGCCCACACGCCGATCGTCATCATCTCGGGCCACGGAGACATCCCCACGGCCGTCGAGGCGATCCACAAAGGCGCCTACGACTTCATCGAGAAGCCCCTGGAGTCGGAGAGGGTGCTCACCGCGCTGCGCAACGCCATCGAGCGCAAGCGCCTGCGCGAGGAAAACGTGCGGCTCCGTCACCAGGTGGAGTCGCGGCTCCAGTTCGTGGGGGAATCGCCCGCCCTGAAGTCGGTGCGCTCGGCGATCGCCCGCGCCGCTCCGACGCACGCCACCGTGCTGATCACGGGCGAGAGCGGTGCCGGCAAGGAGCTGATCGCCTGGGAGATCCACCGCCGCAGCCCGCGGGCCGAGAAGGCGTTCGTCAAGGTGAACTGCGCTGCGCTTCCGGAGGACCTGATCGAATCGGAGCTTTTCGGGCACGAGAAGGGAGCGTTCACCGGCGCGACCGCACGCCAGATCGGCAAGTTCATCCAGGCGGACGGCGGCACGATCTTCCTCGATGAAGTCGGGGACATGAGCCCGCGCACGCAGGCGAAGGTTCTGCGCGTCCTCGAGGGGGGCGAGGTCGAGCCGATCGGCATGGCCAAAACAGTTCGAGTCGACGTGCGTGTCATCGCCGCCACCAACAAGGACCTGTCGGTGCAGATCCGCGCCGGCGCGTTCCGGGAGGATCTCTACTTCCGGCTCAACGTCGTCCCGATCTCCTGCCCTCCCCTGCGCGACCGGCGCGACGACATACCTGTCCTGGTGGAGCATTTCCTCGAGACGTTCGGTCGCGAGGCGAGCTACCGTCCGAAGGGCTTCACCCCGGCGGCTCTCGAGCGCCTGGCCGCCCGACCCTGGCGCGGGAACGTCCGGGAGCTCCGCAATGCCGTGGAACGTCTGCTGATCATGGTGGAGCGCGACACGATCGAGGAGCCGGACGTCCAGATCCTCGAGATGGCGGAGGCGCCGGCGGGCGCCGCGCCTGCGGCACCGGTCGCGGGAGGCCAGGCCGCCGTGCCGGCGGCCGCCCGCCCGCCGGCCGCCCCCCCCGGGGCGCCGGACCCCGGCGTCTTCCGCACGCTCCAGGAGTACAAGGACGAGGCGGAGAAGGTCTTCATCCTGAAGAAACTCAAGGAGCACCGCTGGAACATCTCGCGCACCGCCAAGGCGATCGACACCCCACGCAGCAATCTCTACAAGAAGCTGGAGCAGTACGGCATCTCGCGGGACCAGGTCCAGGAATGAGCCAGCGGCGCGCTGTCGTCATCGTGGACGGTGTGCGGACGCCGTTCTGCAAAGCTTGGGGTGCCCTGCAGCAGGTTCCGGTCGATGAGCTCGCGCGCATCGCCATCTCCGAGGCGATGGCGCGCGTCGACCTCGACCCTGCCGCCGTGGACGAGGTCGTCGTCGGCAACATCGCCCAGCCTGCCGAGACGACCACCCTGGCGCGCGTGGCGGCCCTCAAGGCCGGAATCCCGCGCCGCGTCCCGTCCTTCACGGTGAACCAGAACTGCGGCTCCGGCATCCAGGCGATCGCCGCCGCCTACCACCGGATCGAATCCGGGTTGGCGGACGTGGTGCTTGCCGGCGGAGCCGAGTCGATGTCGCGCATCCCGTTCCAGCTCGAAGCCTCCTTCATCGCGGGGGTCATGCGCCTGCGGCGGGCGCGCTCTCCGTGGCAGCGGGCGAGGGCCCTGCTGAGCTTCCGCCCGCGGGACTTGGTGCCGCGATCCGCGCTCGAGGCGGGGCTGCGCGACGCGATCTGCGGCCTCAACATGGGAGAGACCGCCGAGATGCTGGCGCGCCGCTTCCACATCGGCCGGGAGGACCAGGACCGGCTCGCGGTCGAGAGTCACCGCCGCGCCGTGGCGGCGCGGACACGACTGCGTGAGGAGATCGTGCCGATCTTCCCTCCGCCCTGGATGGATCCGGTGCAGGACGACATCGGCCCCCGGGAGGACCAGTCGCTCGAGCAGCTGGCGACGCTGCGACCCGCGTTCGACCCCCGCTACGGAACGGTGACGGCCGGGAACTCCTGCATGATCACGGACGGCGCGGCCTGCGTGGTCGTCGCCTCGGAGGAGAAGGCCCGTTCCCTCGGGCTGCCGTTCCTGGGCCGGATCCGCTCCTTCGGCTTCGCGGGCCTCGACCCCTCGGTGATGGGGCTCGGGCCGGTCTACGCGACCGCCTTGGCGCTGCGCCGTGCGGGCGTCGCCATGGACGACCTGCAGCTGATCGAGATCAACGAGGCTTTCGCGGCGCAAGTCCTGGCGGTGCGCCGAGCCTTCGCCTCCGCCGATTTCGCCAGGGACGAGCTGGGGCTCGCGGGACCCCTGGGGGAACCGAAGCCGGAGATCACCAACGTCAACGGGGGCGCGATCGCCCTCGGGCACCCGGTCGGATGCTCCGGGGTCAGGCTCGCCCTGACGCTTCTCAAGGAAATGGCGCGCCGCGACCTGACGCTCGGGCTGGCGGCGCTGTGCGTCGGTGGCGGGCAGGGGGCGGCGCTGCTCATGGAGCGATCCTAGGATGGCCGAAGCGACCCCGAAGCGGGCGAAGGCGGCCGTCGCAGCCGACAGGACCCTGCCGCTCGAGGGGCCGGGCGTGATGCTGGAGACGCGTCGGGACGGACTTGCCTTCCTGATCTTCGATCGCCCGGGGGAGAAGGTCAACGTCCTCAGTGCCCCCATGGTGTCCGTCCTGGAGATCCTTGTGGATCAAGCGGCCCACGACAAGAACGTGCGCGGACTGATCGTGACCAGCACCAAGCCCGGATCGTTCATCGCCGGAGCCGATGTCCGCGAGATCGAGGCGCTGCGATCGATTCAGGAGGCCGAGACTGCCTCGCGGAGGGGTCAGCGGCTCTATGACAGCATCGAACGCCTGCCGTTCCCGGTCGTCGCGGCCATCAACGGCACCTGTTTGGGAGGCGGCACCGAGCTGGCCCTCGCCTGTCATTTCCGCGTCGCGGCCGACGACTCGCGCACGGAAATCGGTCTTCCGGAGGTCCGGCTCGGAATCCTCCCCGGCTGGGGCGGGACGCAGCGTCTGCCGCGGATCGTCGGGCTGGGGCCGGGGCTCGATCTGATCCTCACGGGGCGCTCCGTGAATGCCGGGCGCGCCCTGCGGATCGGCCTGGTGGACGAGGTCGCTCCGCCGGAGTTCCTGCTCGAGGCGGCGGAGCGGCTTGTGCGCGAGGCGGGCGAAGGCAGGCGCCGGCCGCATCGCCGGCTCGGCGACACTCCCCTGGCCCGCTTCAGCCCGCTGCGCCTCGTGCGTCTCGCGGCCGCATCGGCCATGGCGCGCCGTAATCTGAGGCGTCGCATCGAGGAGACGCACTACCCGGCGCCCTATCGGGCGCTGGAAGCGGTGATCCACGGTCTCCGCTGCGGATTGCAGGAGGGATTGGTGCGCGAGTCACGTCTCCTGGGTCCATTGGCGACGAGCACCACCTGCAAGAATCTGGTCAGCCTGTTCTTCCTGCAGCAGGCGGCACGCAAGGATCCCGGAACGGACGACCCGGCGGCCCGGGCGAAGGAGATCCGGGCCGTCGCTGTGATAGGCGCCGGAGTGATGGGGGGCGGCATCGCCCAGGCCCTTGCCCGCGCTGGTCTGCCAGTGCGGCTCAAGGACATCGCCCTTCCGGCCCTGGCCCGCGGCCTGCGGGCGGCCCGCGATGTCCTGCTCGCCGACCTCAGGAAGGGGCGGACCAGCCGGAGGGAGATCGAACGGATGCTCGCGCTCATCCGCCCCACGCTCGATCACACAGGCATGCGCCGCTGCGACGTGGTGATTGAGGCGGTGGTGGAGTCGATGGAGGTCAAGCGCAAGGTCATCGCCGAGGTCGAGGCTGTCATCCCCGAAGGGTTCATCCTGGCCACCAACACCTCTTCCCTGCCGATCGGCGCGATCGGCGCCCGCGCGCGACGACCACAGGAGGTGGTCGGGCTGCACTTCTTCAACCCTGTCCATCGGATGCCGCTGGTCGAGGTCGTGCGCGGACCGGATACCTCGGAGGATGCCGTGGCGACCGCGGTAGCGCTCGCGAAACGGATGGGGAAGACCCCCGTCGTGGTCGGGGACGCCCCGGGCTTCCTGGTCAACCGCATCCTGACCGCCTATCTCGGTGAGGCGCTTCTGATGGTGGAGGAGGGGGCGCGCATCGAGGAGGTGGATCGGACGATGGTCGCCTTCGGCATGCCGATGGGACCGCTCGCCGTTCTCGACCAGGTCGGGATCGACGTCGCCATGCACGTCGCGGCGGTCCTGACGGAGGCCTTCCGCGATCGGGCCCCGCGCTCCACCGCGCTGCAGATCTTGAACGAGAAGGGCTGGCTCGGCCGCAAGTCGGGGCGGGGGTTCTATGTGTACCGCGACGGCCAGGGGGGCGACGGCCCAGGCGCGCGTCCGTGCGAGGTCAACGCCGACGTGTACGGGCTGATCTCCAACCGTCCGAGGCAGAGCCTGGACCCGGGACCGACGGAGGCCCGGCTGATCCTGCCGATGATCAACGAGGCGGCGCGCTGCCTGGAGGCCGGCATCGTGCGCCGCGCCCGCCACATCGACCTCGCCATGGTCCTGGGGGCCGGCTTCCCTCCCTTCCGGGGGGGCCTGCTGCGCCACGCAGATGCCATCGGCCTGACGTCGGTGGTGCAGGGGCTCGAGGCTCTGGCGGCCCGCCATGGGCCGCGCTTCGTGACCGCCCGCCTGCTGCTGGAGCTGGCGCGCGAGGGCCGGACGTTCTGCGGGGAGGGATGATGGCAAGCCCGTTCACGGACGCCAAGAGCCAACCCCGGTCCGCGCGCTCCCCGACCCCGGCAAGCTTCATGAAGTCCCTTTTCAGCGGGCATTTGGAGCCCGGGATCGTCTTCCCCTACCCCCGCCAAAGCACCGAGGCTCGGGAAACGCTGAGGCTCCTACTCGACTCGTTCCGTACCTTCGCGCGCGAGCACCTCGACGGGGCCGCGATCGACCGGCGCGGCGCCTTCCCATCGGCCGAGCTGCAGCGGCTCAAAGATTTGGGGATGCTCGGCATGACTATCCCGGAGGCCTACGGCGGCTCGGGGCTGCCGATGACGACCTACTGCCGGCTGATGGAGGAGATCTGCCGCCACTGTGCCGCCACGGCGACCATCATCGGAGCCCACCTCGGCATCGGCAGCAAGGGGATCGTCTCCTACGGCAGCGAGGAGCAGAAGCGGCGCTTCCTGCCGGCCGTGGCGCGCGGCGACCTCCTGTGCGCGTACGCGCTGACGGAGCCTGGTTCCGGATCGGACGCGGCGTCGCTCCAGGCGCGCGCCGCCTGGGACGCCAGGCGCCAGGCCTGGATCCTGAACGGCACGAAACGCTTCATCACGAACGGCGGCTACGCCGGTCTGTTCACCGTGTTCGCCCGCACCGAGATCGACGGCAAGGACCGGATCAGCGCCTTCCTGGTCACGCGCGATCTGCCCGGTGTCTCGACCGGCAAGGAGGAGGACAAGCTCGGGCTCAAGGGGTCCTCGACGACCGACCTCATCCTGCAGGATGTCCCGGTCCCCAAGGGCAACGTCCTGGGAGAGCCCGGGCGCGGCTTCAAGTACGCCATGGAGATACTCAACGACGGCCGCGTCTCGCTCGCGGCGGGGACCGTGGGGGGCGCCAAGGAGATGATCGACCGCAGCGTCGAGTACGCGCGCCAGCGCCGCCAGTTCGACAGGCCGATCGCCACCTTCGAGATGATCCGCGGCAAGGTCGCCGAGATGGTGACCGGCACCTACGCGGCCGAAAGCATGGTCTATCTGACCACCGGCCTTGCCGAGCGAAGCGACGTGGACTACTCGATCGAGTCGGCCCTGTGCAAGATCGTCTCGTCGGAGAACGCCTGGCGGGTGATCAATCACGCCGTGCAGATCGCCGGCGGCAACGGCTTCATCAAGGAGTATCCCTACGAACGCTACCTGCGGGACTGCCGCATCAACATGATCTTCGAGGGGACCAACGAGATCCTGAGGGTCTTCGTGACCCTGGCCGGGGTACAGAAGCTGGGGGAGGAGCTCAAGAAGGTGGGCCAGGCGCTGCATGATCCGATCGCTCAGATCGGGGTGCTTTCCGACTTCGCGCTGAAGAAGATCCGGCAGGCGGTCGGCGACCAGCAGTTCCCGGAGATCCGCCCCCAGCTCCGCAACACCGCGCTGCGCGCCGCACGCTACGCCGAGGCGCTCTCGACGACGGCCGAGGGCGCCCTGCGCCGCCACGGCAAAGCGATCGTCGATCGCGAGTTCATTCAGGAGCGCCTGGCCGAGGCGGCCGGCGACCTGTACGCCCTCATCGCCTGCCTCTCCAGGGCGAACACGCGCATCCTGGAGGAGGGGGCGGAAAAGGCGAAGCGCGACATCCTGCTCACGCGTACCTTCGGCAACGCCGCCTGGCGCCGGATGCGGCGTCTTCTGCATCAGGTCGAGCACAACCAGGACGCCAACCTGGTTCTGGTCAGCGATCTGTCGTACGACCGGGGCGGGTACGGGGAGGACCTGATCTCGTGATCGAGCGGGCGGGCCTTTGGGGATCGCTTGCCGGCGGCCGGTCCCGGATGGCATAATCACGGCCAGACGCAGCCCCCGAGCCTGCTCGACCCCCCAGGCCCGGCTTCCCGTTGCGGGCCGGCAGGCGTGGCGTTCCTGGAACGTCGGGGGCGGATGTTCCCACCTCTAATAAACAGCGCCCGGCGGCGGAAGTCAGGCCGCCGGGCCCCCTTGCCGGGACGAGGCGGATCCATGCGGATCGTGGTACTGGGCGGAGCGGGGATCATCGGGCGGGCGATCGCCCGCGATCTGTCGGAGGACGGCGACGTCCGGGAGATCGTCATCGCCGATCTCGACCTGGACGGGGCGCGTAAGGTCGCCTCCGATCTCGGCCGGCCGGGGGTCAGCGCGCTGCGTGCGGATGTCACTGACCAGGCCGGTCTGGTCGCCCTGCTCCGCGGGGCGGGAGCCGTCATCAACTCGGTCCAGTACTACTTCAACCTGCCCGTCATGAGGGCCTGCCTGGAGGCGCGGACGCACTACATCGATCTCGGTGGCCTGTTCCACACCACGCGCAAGCAGCTCGAGATGCACGACGACTACAAGCGGGCGGGGATCCTGGCGATGCTCGGGCTCGGTTCGTGTCCGGGCATCGCCAACGTGCAGGCCCGGGTCGCGGCGGACACCTTCGACACCGTCGAGTCGATCCGGATCTACAACGGGGCCACGCCGGACCAGGGGGACTCGCTCGCCTGGGCCTACTCGATCCAGACGATCTTCGACGAGATCACGCAGCCGCCGGTGGTCTTCCGGGAGGGGTCGTTCCGGGAGGCGGCTCCCCTGGGCGAGGAGGAGGTGTATCGCTTTCAGGATCCGATCGGCGCTGCCAAAGTGCATCTGTCGCTGCACTCGGAGGTGGCGACGCTCCCGCTGACCTACGCCTCCAAGGGGATCGAGGAGTGCTTCTTCAAGATCTCCTTCTTCGGCTACACGGAGAAAGCCCTGCGCCAGCTCCAGTTTCTGGCGCAGCTCGGCCTCGCGGGCACCGAGGCCGTGGAGGTGCGCGGCGCGCGCGTGAAACCCCGCGACGTGCTGATCGAGGTGCTCAAGCGGGCGCCACAGGCCGGCAGGATCGGGAGTCTCGGGTTCAAGGACATCGTGACCGAGGTGAGGGGGACGAGGGACGGAAGACCGGTCTCCGGGAAGATCGAAACCACCGCCTGGCCGCACCGGACCTGGGGGATCTCGGGCGGCACGATGCTGGTCGCCTCTCCGCCAGCCATCGTCGCCCGCTGGCTGGCGCAGGGGAGAGTCCGGGCCACGGGCGTCCTGCCGCCGGAGCAGGCGGTGGACGCCGCGCCGTTCTTCAAGGAGCTGGAGAGCCGCGGCGCGCACACGACGTTGAGCGTCGGTGAGCCGTTCCCGGCCTAGTCGAGATCAATCGAGCGTGGCGAGAAAGCGGCGCACCCCACCCCACAGCTGGCTCGCGTGCAGGGCGAGAAGGTCGTTGTGACCGCCCCGTGCGATCGCCAGAAACTCCTTCCTCCCGGGCGCGAGGTCGTAGAGCCGCCGCCCCAATTCGATCGGGGCGATGTCGTCATCGGTGCCGTGGATGAACAGAACCGGAGCCGAGACCCGGCCGATCATGCCTGCCAGGTCGAACCGGTACGACGCGGCGAATGACAGCGCGTACAGAATCCACGACCCCCCTGCGCGCAGCAGGTCGCGCGCCGAGGTGAACGAGGACTCCAGCACCAATCCCGCCACCGGTCCGCCCGCGGCCAGGTGCACGGCCACGGCGGCGCCGATCGACCTTCCCCAAAGAACGATCCTGTCCGGGTCGATGTCCCGGCGCTCGCGCAGGTAGCGCAAAGCCGCTTCGCCGTCGAGGTAGATCCCCTTCTCCGAGGGTCGGCCCTCGCTCTGCCCGTAGCCCCGGTAGTCCAGGAGCAGGATGTTGTACCCCGCCCGGCGCGCCATCTGACCCAGGTCCAGGCAGTCACCGGCGTTCTCGGCGTTCCCGTGAAAAAACAGCAGAGTGATCGGGCTCCGGCCGGCCCCGCGTCGATCCGCGGCGGGGACGAACCAGCCGTGCACCCGCGCGCCGTCCTCGGTCTCCAGGTCTACGTTCTCGAACGGCAGCCCGATCGCTGCAGGGGTGACGGCGTACGACGCGACCGGTAGGAAGGTGACCCGGGACTCCAGGACAACCGCAAGGATCTTGATCCCAAGGACCGCCGCAACGGCGAGGCCGAGGACGGCCAGCACGACGCGCAGGACGAGGAGGGCGCCGGCCTCCCAGCTCACCGTCGCTTCAGCTCGCCTTGACGATATCGGCCAGAAGCGTCCGATCGTCGTCGAGTGTCACGTCCTTGGGCTCGATGGGGGACAGGAGTTTGATCTCCTGGCTCGCCTGCGTGACCGGCTTGTACTGGGGAATCACCTTGTCCTTGAAGTGGATGTGCACCGGCATCAGGACTCTCTTGAGGTGATCCTTGTCGTCCTGGCTGACGTGGACGCTGATCATGAACTTGCCGTCGGGCTGACGCTCCGACCTCCATGAGTAGCGGAACGTCGGGATGCCGACGTCCCAGAACCACTGGTCGAAAAAGTAGGTGTAGTCCGCCCCGGTGACCTTGTTGACTTCGCGCACCAGCATCTCGGATGAAATGTCCCGGTTCCTGTAAGTCTCCTGGATGCTGCGCATCACCTGCCTGTACTTCTCGTCGTCGAGTTGCACCCGGAGCATGTGCAGGACATAGGGCGCTTTGGCATAGAGAAGGCCTTCCCGGTATTGTCCATATT
>JBIOWS010000342.1:0-2465 GCA_044868745.1 Candidatus Polarisedimenticolia bacterium | reverse complement strand
CCCTGGTCGTGGTCAAGACCGCGGATCTCAACCGCGACTGTCTCGTCGATGGATCCGACCTGAACACGATTGCGCGCGGCTGGAACACCTCCGCCGTCGAAGCGGAATTCAACCCCGCGGCCGATCTGGATGGAGACGACGACGTCGGTCCGATCGACCTTGCCATCTTCACGAAGTACTTCGGTCAGAGGCTCGCCGGCTGCCCCTAGCCTTGTGTCACTTCCGCAGGGCTATGAAAACGCCGCCGGCCAGGTGCCGGAACGCCCTCTTCTCCAGGAGGTAGCGGTCGCAGCGGAACAGCGCCCGCTCGGTGGCGGCGGACCGGAAGATCCGACGGCCGAATTTCGCCAGGAGATCGTAGCGCTCCAGCGTGACTTCCTTGAAGAGGGTCACGAGCGGCGAAAGATCCGCATCGTCCAGAGGTCGTTCGTCGGGGCTCTCGCGATTCAGTGGCACGATCCAGGACACTCGCTCCCGGAGACGCCGCAGGCGCCCGGACGCACAGTAAGGTTCGCTGATCGCGGCGTGGCCTCCCTCTCTCAGGAGGTGGTGCATCCCGTCGTACACTCGCTGCAGATCACAGGTCAGGTGATGCAGGATGCCCCGGCCGTAGATCAGGCCGAACGACGCGGCTGAGAACTGATCCCTGAGACGGTAAGCCGACGCAACGCGGGCGTCCCAGGCGAGATCGTTCAAGCGCATGCGCTCGCGTGCCCGGTCCACGAGTCGGGGAGAGATCTCGATGGAGGTCACCTCCGCCCCCTGCTCGGCAAGGATCACGGACCACACCCCGTCGCCTGCGCCGAGATCGAGGACCTTGACCCCCGCCAGGGGCCTGCGGTGATCCCCGTGGAAATAGTGACGTCCGATGTAGTGAAACGCGCGGTCGGGGTAGGCGTGATAGATCGGCCGCCCCGCGACGGCGCTCCGATAGCGCGCGAACGTCCGCTCGGACGTTTTCAGCGTCCCTCTGTCGAGCCTGTCGGCGAGTCGATCGAAAGCCGCCGCCTCGTCGCGCTCGTTCTGCTCGAGGGCGGGCCGCCGGCGCAGGTGGCGCGCGCGGTTCGGGCCGGGTTCAGCGAGGCACGGCGGCATCGGAGGGAAGGTGCCGACCCTCCAGGGGGATCTCCTCGGAGCGCCGCTCGGCCGTGCACGCGCGCGGCTCCGGCGTCTTGAGGGCGGTCTCGAGGATGACCCGGTCGATCGAGGCCGCGGCGTCGTTCCAGGAGAACCGGCCCGCTCTCCGGTGGGCGCGCTCCGCGCACGCGGCGATGCGCGCCTCGTCCCCGACCAGCCGTGCGACCGCCTGCACGAGGCCGGCGGCGTCGCCGACCGGGACCAGAATGCCGCAGTCGCCCAGCACTTCGCGCACGACGGGGATGTCGTAACAGACACAGGCGTGGCCGCTCGCCATCGCTTCGAGCAGGGATAGTCCGAACCCTTCGTAGAGGGTCGGGAGCACGAACAGGCGGGTAGTCCGGAGCAGCGACTCCAGATCGTCCCGGCCGAGGTGGCCGAGGATCCTGACCCGTCCATCGCCGGCGGCGATCGCCTCCATCGACGGTCGGTCGGGGCCGTCCCCGGCGATGTAGAAGTCCGCGTCGATCTCCGGCCGCCGCACGAACTCCTCGAGGACGGCCGCGATCCCCTTCCTGAAATGCAGCCGGCCCACGAACAGGATCCCGGGGCGGGGGCCCGGCCTCTTCCCCCGATAGCAGTCCAGGTGCCTCGACTCGACCCCGTGCGGAACGACGACGACGCGCTCCGGCGGAAGGCGATGCAGCCTGACGATGTCTCGCTTCAGCGCGTCGGACGGGACGATCACGCAGGCCGCCCGGCGGTTGCACAGGATCTCGGGCAGGGCATAGTGCGCCAGGCCGGGAAGGAACCTCACTCGCCTGTGGAGCGGGACCCGCGACGCGAACAGCCCGATCTCGGCGTAGACGGAGGTGCCCTCGAGGTTGATGAACGGCAATCTCCGCAGGCCAAAGCCGATGCTCGCCCAGACCAGCGCGAGATCGATCAGCCCGTCCCGGTAGAGCCTGTTCACGAGGCGGGACAGCTCGAAACCGGCCACGTTCATGTGCCGCCAGCGCCTGGCCCGTACGACCCGCGCGAAGGCGGCGTCCGGGATCTCCTCGCCGGCGGTCACGTAGGTGATCTCGTGCCGCCTGGCGAGGGCGGGCAGAACCTCCCTCGCCAGGGTGCTCATCCATTCCTCCACCCAGGCGATTCGCAGCCCGCCCCCTTCGGAAGGCTCACTCATCTGCGAGGGGACAGGAAGCCATCGCGAGCGCTTCGCTGAGCGTGTCCATGGCGGCGCCCACGTCCGTTCCATCGGTGGCGGCGCTCTTGAAGGGACTGGAGGGGGAAAGCCGATAGTCGCCGATGTTGTGGTCGATGAAGCCGACCGCGGCGATGGTCGGAGGGTTGAAGTTGTTCGGCGGGTACTGCGAGGCGTAGGG
>JBIOWS010000341.1:0-7477 GCA_044868745.1 Candidatus Polarisedimenticolia bacterium | reverse complement strand
CCGAGTCCGGCGTGTGCGCGGCGTAGACGAAGTCCACCGCCCGGTCCCTCCCCGCGTGGCAGGGCGTGCAGCCGAAGCGATCGGCCGGGTGGGACGAGGAGTCCCCCACGAAGAGGTTGAGCCGCGGATGCGTCCGGAACGGGGCCTCCTGCTGTTCGAAGCCTGCGCGATCGGCCGGCAGGTGGCAGGTCTGGCAGCGGTCGGCACGGGGAATGCGGCTGAAGTTGATGTCGATCGGCACCCGATCCAGGACGATCTGCTGGATCTTGAGCGTGGGCGCGATGAAATCCATGAGCGGGGCGTT
Source organism: Candidatus Polarisedimenticolia bacterium (assembly GCA_044868745.1). GTDB lineage: Bacteria > Acidobacteriota > Polarisedimenticolia > Gp22-AA2 > Gp22-AA2 > JBIOWS01. The sequence goes on along the minus strand of JBIOWS010000341.1, from coordinate 7,173 downwards.
CAGGAGATCGATCGCCACGCGCATGAAGCCCCGTGGGTCCACCTTGTTCAGCTTCGTCTGCAGGCGCGTCACCCCCGCCACCAGATCGTCGATCTTCTTCTGCGCCGCGTCGGTCCGGGAGCGCATGGCGGCGATCGCGGCGCGCGCCTCGCGTGCCGCCTTATCGTGCTCCAGGTTCCGAACGCGGAGCTCCTCCAGCCTCGCCTCGAGCCGCTGCATGTCCCGCTCCAGCTCGCCCGCGGAGGCGGCGCCGTGCGCGCGGGCCTCCTCGTAATCGAATTTCTTGGCGTCGTAGGTGGATTTGACGGTGCGGTAGGCAAGGTCGTCCCTGTAGGCCACCGCTTCGATCGACCTCAGGCGCTCCTCCGCGGCCTTCAGGTCGCTGGCATGTCGTTGCGTGTCCGCGCGGGCCTGCTCCAGATCCTTCTGCAGGCTCTCCAGTGCCTGTCGGTCGAGAGCGTCCTGGGCCGCCTTGATCTCGGCGCGCGTCATTTCCGCCTCGAGGCGAAGGAATCGCTTTTGATACCCCTTCCAGTCGCGGCTGTAGTCGTCGTACACCATCCAGCCCATCACCAGGAGGAGAGCGATGGAGCAGGCGGCGAACAGCAGGTTCAGCGCGCTGATCTTGCGCAGGTACTCTTCAACCAGCTTCGGCACGATCACCTCGGCGGCGCACGAGGATGGGCCCCTCCGCCGTCAGATGTTGAAAAAGTACTCGGGCATCGTGACCAGATAATGCAGGTTCAGCGTCCAGCGCAGGAGCATCTTGATCGGCAGGCTGATCATGGTCAGCAGGAGGAACACCATGATGTGAAAACGCGCCGGCCCCATCTTGTCGTGAAAGCGCTTCATGAGGCGTTTCGCCAGGAGCTGCGGGATCGCCAGGAAGTACGCCGCCACCAGAGCCAGGCCGAAAGCCTCACGGACGATCGGATTCTTGGGAAGCGCCATCCGGAACGTTTTGACCCAGATCAGCTGCGAGAGGTCGACGTTGATCAGCGGGACGAGCTTGTGCACGTCCCAGTGCTCGAAGGGCCCGAAAAAGTTCTGGTTCGGCCCGCGCAGGAAGGTCCCGATGAGGATGAGCGGCACCCACAAGACCACGAAGCCGAACAGGAAGATGGCGATCTCCCACTTCCTCTCCCTGAAGGAATAGTAGCCGTTGCCCTTCGGATTGGTGTCCATGTACGGGATCGCCATCAGCCCGAGGATGATGAGGCCCGGCAGCAGCACGCCGGCGATCCAGGGGTCGTAGTAGACCAGCATCTCCTGCAGACCCAGAAAGTACCAGGGGGCCTTGCTGGGGTTGGGCGTCTTGGCGGGGTTGGCCGGCTCCTCGATCGGCGCCTTCAGGAAGATCGACCAGACGATGAGGAAGATCGTCCAGAGGATCATGCACAGGAACTCGGTGTACACGAGATCGGGCCACACCAGGACCTTGGCGTCGCCGGTCTCGCGCTTCTCGATCGGCGGCTGCCCGGCCCCCATCAGTTGATCGTTTTGTCGCCCCTGCTGCAGGGAATACCAGACGAAAAAGCCGACGAGGAAGATCATTGCGGCGATCGGGACGTTGTCCGGCTTGCCGACGATCAGGGCGAAGTTCGGATCGAGACTCGAGACGAGGAACAGGAAACCGAGGACGGCGAACGCGATCGCGCCGATCTTCGGCCGGTAGATCGCCGCCAGCGGCTGCGTGACACGGCGCAGCCAGGACGGTCCCAGCTCGCCGGGGAACAGCACGCCGAAGAACGTGATGATCAGGATGAGGAAGAAGTACGACGGCTGGGAGAGCCAGTTGATCAGGTGCTTCAGGTGATCGATGACGACCATCCGCAGCCGCCCCTCAGACCGGCCCGGAGATTCCGCCGTCCTTGCGCACGCGCCAGAAATGCACGGCCATCAAGATCGTCGCCACGACCGGGATCCCCACGCAGTGCAGGACGTAGAACCTCAACAGAGCCCCGGCCCCGACGAACCGCCCCGCGAGCAGCGCGAAGCGGGCGTCGTTGCCGGCGTGGACCAGGGAGATGTCGCCCAGCTTGAGCAGGCTCGCCCCGGGGCCCTCGTGGCCCAGAAACGGCGTGGCGCGCGCCATGTTCGACCCGACGGTGACGGCCCACATGGCGAGCTGGTCCCAGGGAAGCAGATACCCCGTGAACGACAGGAGCAGGGTCAGCACCAGGAGCATGACCCCGACGTTCCAGTTGAACTCGCGCGGCGGCTTGTAGGAGCCGGTCATGAACACGCGGAGCATGTGGAGCCAGACCGTGATGACCATGGCGTGCGCGCCCCAGCGGTGCAGCTCGCGCATCACGCCGAGCGGCACCTGCTCGCGCAGGTCCACGATGTCCACGTAGGCGTACTCGACCGTGGGGTGGTAGTAGAACATCAGAAGCAATCCGGTCGCCACCTCCACCAGGAACAGGAAGAAGGTGATCCCGCCCATGCACCAGGTGAAGCGCAGGCGGATGCCGCTCTTGCGCACCTTGACGGGGTGGAGGTGCAGGAAGACGTTGGTCAGGATGGCGAGGCCCCGGTTACGTGCCGTGTCCGGAGGCCCGTGCCGGAAGATCGAGTTCCAGACCTGCGTGTTGCGCGTATATTCCCAGAGCCGTTTCAGAGCGCTCATCCTCCGCCTCCGGGGCGCCCGGCAACCTGCGCCCCTCCGTCACCGTCAAGCGACCAGCATCGACTCCGGATTGCCCCACTCCCCCTTCTCGAATGCGAACGACTTCGTCTTGTCGATCAGGATCTGCCCGTCCTCGGCGAGGACGATGCGATAACGCTCCAGGGGCCTCGGCGCGGGCCCCTCGTAGTTGATCCCCGAGCGGTAGAAGCCGCTGCCGTGGCAGGGGCATTTGAACTTGTTCTCCGCCTCCAGCCAGTTGGGCGTGCATCCCAGGTGCGTACAGACCGCCTTCAGGGCGTAGATCCCTTGCTCATCGCGCACCACGAACACGCCGAAGCTCTCTTTGAACCGGTTGTCCACCGTGCCGACCTGGAACTCCGAGGGGAACCCCGCCTTGAAGGTCTGCGGCGGCTCGAACAGGACGTTGGGGAACATGAACCGCGTGGTGGCGATGGCGCCCGCACCGCAGGCCGCGGCGAAGGCGGTCCAGGCGACGCCGATCGTCGACAGGAACCCCCGGCGGCTCACGCCGGCCGGCGCGGTCGTCGGGGCGGGGGCCTTGGGCCCGGCCGCGGGAGTCGCCGGCTGCGGAGCGACCGGCGGCAGCGGCCCGGCGGCGTCGGTCATGGGGCGAGCCTATTCGTGAAAAAAATCACAACCTCCGGCGCGACGCCCCGGCTCCGTCTGGCGACTCGGGCGACGGGCCGATCGAATGCGGGAGCGTCCCTTGAAAAGGGGGGTATCTTCGACTGAATCGTGCGACCTGTCAATACCGGTCCGGGCCTGCAGTGTCCCCACTTTGAGGCGCCGAGCCCGCGTCCGCGGGAGACGTTTCACCGATCCGGATGGTCCTGACCGATGTCGAGAGATTGCAGGGCTTCGAAGGCGGCCTGGCGGACGCGCAGGCTGGGATCGGAGTCGCGGATCGATCGGATCTGTGGCAGGCGGGTGCGGTCGCGCAGCCGGGCGATGGAGCGCAACGCGCCGATCATCGCCTCTTCCTTCTGGCGATCGGTGAGAGCGCCGGGGAGGCCCGCCTCGTCCGGTCTGGTCACGCCGTCCAGGTAGGTGCGGTCGATCATCCGGGACAGGAGGGGGAGGGCGGATGCATCCCCGTGGCGGGAGAGGGCGAGCGCGGCGTTCCACGCGACGTCTTCGGTCGGATCGTTCAGGAGGGCCCTGAGCGGCCCGGCGGTCCCAGGGGCGTCGAGGGCCCCGAGCGCGTAGGCCGCCACCTTGCGCAGGTCGGCTTCCTCGCTTTCGAGCAAGGGCAGGAGGCCCGCCGCGCAGCGCTTATCGCCGATCGCCCCCAGCGCCCAGGCGGCGTAGATCCGGGTCATCAGGTCGGCGTCGTGCACCGCCTCCATCAGGGTGTCCACGGCACGGGGGTCGCGAAGCTCGCCGAGGCAAAGAGCGAGGTACCGTCGCAGGCGGGGGTCCTCGCCGCGCGAGGCTTCGAAGAGAGCGATGAGCTGCACAGTGAACCGGGCGCCGCGCCGGGACGGGTTCTCGACCGGGATCAGCCGCGACAGCTCGAACGCTGCTTGCCACGCGCCGCCGCGCCGCAGGCGAATCTCCTGCAGGTAGTCGGAGGAGGTCATCCCTTCCTCGGCGATCAGCCCGAACAGGAGGTACACGACGATCGCCAGCCCCAGCAGCCCGGGGATGAAGAACAGCAGCGGCGAACGGCGGCGGGAGGGCTGCAGCGGGGCCTCCGGGACCTGCGCCGGCTCGTGGACCGCGAGGTCGGCATCGTAGCGGATCTCGTCTGGCACGTCCGCATCCGAGCGCAGGTCTTCCGGTGGTCGCGGATCGCTCATAGCGGCTCCCTCACAAGAGGTACTTCAGAAGCAGCGTGGCGAGGCCGAGGAAGGAGAGGAAGCCGCAACAGTCGGTGAAGGTCGTGACGATGACGCCCGAGCCGAGTGCCGGATCCAGTCCGAGCCACTTGAGGATCACGGGGACGAGGGCGCCCGCCGTCCCGGCGACGAACAGATTGACGATCATGGCCAGGCCGATGACGAGCCCGAGCATCGGGTTTCCCTTCCAGAGCGTTGCGACCAGGGCCATCAGGAGGCCGGTGGAGACACCGATTGTCGCGCCGACGGCGACCTCCTTCAGGATGGCGCGGCGGGCCGAGCTGAAATCGAGATCGCCGAGGGCGATCCCGCGAATGACCACGGTCAGAGCCTGGGTCGCCCCGTTCCCTCCCATGCCTGCGACGATCGGCATGAAGGTGGCCAGGGCCACCACCTTGGCGATTGATCCCTCGAACAACCATACGACGGAGGAGGCCAGGATGGCGGTCCCCAGGTTGATGACCATCCAGGGCAGGCGCCGGCGCACGGAGTGCAGGACCGGGCTCGTGACGCGGTCCTCGGTATTGAGCCCCGCCATGCGGTACAGCTCGCGGGTCGTCTCGTCGGCGATCGCGTCGATGGCGTCGTCCACCGTGACGATCCCGGCGAGGACGTTCGCCGCGTCCACGACCGGCACGGCGAGCAGGTTGTAGCGGGAGATCACGTCCGCCACGTCGCCGCGGGGCTGATCGGTACGCACCCGAATCACCTTGGAGTTCATGATCTCGTGCAGCTCCTGCTCCGGCCGGGCGAGAACGAGCTGGCGCAGGGAGACCACCCCCTCCAGGCGGCCGAACTCGTCCACGACGTACAGATAGAACACCATCTCCGCCTCGGGCTCACTGCGGATCCGGGCGATCGCTTCGCTGACTCTGGTGTGCCGCTCGAGGGCCAGGAAACGCGTGGTCATCATGCCACCCGCCGTCTCCCGGCCGTAGGTCATCAGGCGGTCGAGGTTGGCCGCCGTCTTCTCGTCGAGAAGTTTGAGGACCGCCTCCGCCCGCTCCTCGGAGAGGAGTCGGAGCAGATCGGCGGCTTCGTCAGGAGCCTGGCGGGACACCAGCGCCGCGATCCGGGCCTCGGCCACCTCCGACAGGATTTCGGCGACCTGCGACTCGGGGAGTCCGGCGAGAACCGGGCCGGCGCGCGCGTGGGCGACCAGGACCTCAACGAAGGACTTGCGCTCCGCGGGCGCCAGGCTCCTGAGGATCTGGACCACCTCGGCCGGATGCATGCGGTCGAGGAGGCGCGCCACCTCGTCGCGGGCCCCGACGCGGACGAAGCGGCGGATCACGCGCATGTACGGGCGGCGGCCGGCCGCCGGCGCGATCGGGACGGGAGTGGCCATGCGTCGCTCCTTCGCGATCGATTCTACATGGTATCCTGCGCGCCGTGTGGACCGGGCTCGTCCTCGCCGGCGGGCGGAGCAGCCGGATGGGGCGCGACAAGGCGTTGCTCCGCCTCGGTCGCGCGACTCTGCTGGAGAGGGCGGTGGACACGATCCGTGCGGCGGGCGGCACGCCGCTGATCCTCGGACCGGCGCGGCCGGGCCGTGACGCCGGACGGACCGAGGGAGTGCGCTTCCTGGACGAGACCACAGTGGGGGAGAGCGGCTCCGGCCCGCTGGCGGCGCTGCGTGTCGGGCTGCAGGCCGGCGGCGGCAGGGTGGTGGCGCTGGCCTGCAATCTGCCCCTGGTGCCGGCGGCGCTGCTGGGCCTGCTGGCCGACGCAGTGGAACGGCACGACGCTGTCGTGCCGCGGGCCCAAGGCGAGCTGCAGGTCCTGGCGGCGGCCTACGCCGTCTCCTGCCTGCCGGCGATCGACCGTCAGCTCCGTTCGGGACGGGGCGCGGTGCACGGCTTTCTGGCGGACGTCCGCTGCAGGATCCTCGAGGAGGAGGAGCTCGAGCCGTTCGGGGGGGCGGGGATCTTCCTGAACGTCAACACCCCCGCCGATCTGGCGCGCGCGGAGAAACTCCTGGAAGGAGCGACATGAGTGTGCGCAGACCCGGCCCGGCGCGTTCTGCGCGGCGCACCCTCACTCACTTGAACGCCAAGGGACAGGCGCGGATGGTCGATGTCGGCGGCAAGCCGCTCACGCGGCGGGAGGCGACCGCGGCCGGCTCGATCACCATGAACGCCGCCGCTTTCGCCGCCCTGCGCACGGGCTCTCTCCGCAAGGGGGATGCGTTCGCGCTGGCCCGCTTCGCCGGCATCGCCGCCGCCAAGAAGACCGCGGACCTGATCCCCCTGTGCCACTCGATACCGCTCGTCCATGTCGGCCTGGAACTCCGGATGAGGGAGGAGAGGCGCGCCGTGGAGGTCGAGGCGACAGCGCGCGCCAGGTGGAGCACCGGAGTTGAAATGGAGGCGCTGGTGGCGGTGATGGCGGCGCTGCTGACCGTCTACGACATGGCCAAGACGCTCGACCGCGCCATGACGCTGGGGCCGATCCGTCTCCTTGCCAAGAGCGGTGGCCGCAGCGGCCGCTTCGTGAGCCGCGAGGAGTGAGGCGCCGTCACCTTGGTTCCGGCCCGACCTTGACGACGATCCAGCCCTCGGGACGGAAATAGCGCGCGGCCACCTCCTTCAGACGCTCGGGCGAGGGGGACGCGCCGGGGCCGGCGACCCCGGGCGCCGCCGGGGCGGCCGGGCCCATCGCCTGCCGGTAGCCGGCGGCGCTGGC
>JBIOWS010000340.1:0-2796 GCA_044868745.1 Candidatus Polarisedimenticolia bacterium | reverse complement strand
CATGGCGGTCCAGTTCGATCTCCTCAGGGGTCGAACCGGGGCGAGACCCCTGGGCGAGGAGCTGGTGGGGGGGGTGTGGGCACAGGGGGAGGTCGCGGTCGCGCCGGACGCGGTTCTCGTCGGCCCGCTCGTCCTCGGGCCCGGCGTCCGGATCGGTTCCAGGGCACGCCTCATCGGCCCGATGGTGATAGGCGAAGGAAGCGAGATCGGCGAGGAGGCCGAGGTGCGCGAGACGGTCGTCGGGGCGTCGGTGCGGATCGCCCCCCAGGCCCGCGTGGATCGTTGCATCCTGCTCGACGGCGTCAGGGTCAGCCAGGGCGCCGCGCTCAGGGGGAGCGTTATGACGCAGGACACGCCTTCCCTGGGAGAGCAACTCCTCGCCGAGAAGGATTTCCGGATCGAGGCGGCCGCCCTGCCACTGGACGTGTACCTGCGCACCAGGCTCAGCCGCCGGGCGTACCTCGCCTACAAGAGGCTCTTCGACCTCATCTTCGGCGCCGCCGCGCTGCTCTGCACCTGGCCGATCATGGCCTGCGTGGCGGTTTCGATCCTGCGCGACTCGGGCAGGCCGATCCTGTTCCGCCAGAAGCGCTGTGGCAGGGGCGGGCGGCCGTTCTGGATGCTGAAGTTCCGCTCCATGCGCTCCGATGCGGACCAACTGCAGGCCGAGCTGCGCGCCATCAACGAGTCGGACGGCCCGATGTTCAAGATCGCGAACGACCCGCGCTTCACCCACCTCGGGCGCGTCCTGCGAAAATTCAGTCTGGACGAGCTGCCGCAGCTCTGGAACGTCCTGATGGGGGACATGAGCGTCGTCGGCCCTCGTCCCCTGGCGGCGTCCGAGCTGCGACTATGCCCGAGCTGGCGGGAGGCACGCCTGCGCGTGAAGCCGGGCCTGACCGGGCTCTGGCAGGTCAGCTCGCGCGAGAAGAACACCTTCCACGAGTGGATCCGTCAGGATTTGCGGTATGTGAGGGAGCAGTCGTTCCTGCTCGACATGAAGATCGTGTTCCGTACGGTGGCGGCGCTCGCCAAGGGGCTTTAGGAGGCAGGGGTCTCTCTTTTTTTCACTCGGGCCGGTAAATGCGGCCCGCTTTAGACCATAACGATATGTCCAAGGCAGATGCGATGAGAAACGACACCCGTGGCAGCGGCAGCGGAGGCAGCCTCGACGCAGCGGACATCGACGACATCCTGACCAGCCGCGAGGCCCGCAAGCTGCTCAAGATCGGACGGACCAAATTGCACGAGCTGACCCGAGAACAGTTCATCCCGGCGTATCGCATCGGCAAGGGGAGAACGTCCGGGCTGAGATACCGCCGCGGCGACTTGCTGGAATGGCTCTACAGGCAGAAGGTCTGAAGGGGAAGAGAGATGAGCTCACGCTTTTCGAAGTCTGAAATCCAGTCGTCTCCCCCGGGCACTTCGGCGGCCAAGCCGTGCGAACTCTCGGTGGTCGTGCCGATCTTCAACGAGGAGGGGAACGTCGAGGAGCTCTGTCGGAGGCTCGACGCGGTCCTCGGCGGGCTGCCGCTTACCTTCGAGGTCCTCCTGATCGACGACGGCAGCCGGGATGCCACCACGGCGAAGATCCGCGCTCTCCTGAAGCGCTACCCGAATCTGAGGGCGTTGCGTTTGCGGAGGAACTTCGGGCAGACGGCCGCGCTGGCGGCCGGGTTCGATCACGCCCGGGGCGCCGTCGTCGTGACGATGGACGGCGACCTGCAGAACCCCCCGGAGGAGATCCCGAGGCTCCTGGCCAAGCTCGAGGAAGGCTACGACCTGGTCTCCGGTTGGAGGTCGCAGCGCAAGGACCCTTTCCTGTCCAGGACGCTTCCCTCGCGCGTCGCCAACCTGCTGATCGGCTGGATCACCGGCACCCGCCTGCACGACTACGGCTGCTCGCTGAAGGCGTATCGCCGCGAGATCCTGGAGGGGATCCAGATCCACGGCGACATGCACCGCTTCCTGCCTGCCTTCGCCGGCGCCCTCGGGGCGCGCATCGCCGAGATCCCGGTCAAGCATTCGCCGCGCCGGAACGGGCGCTCCAAGTACGGACTGCTGCGCACGCTGATCGTGATGGTGGACATGATCTCGATCCGGTTCCTGCTTCCCTATTCCTTCAAGCCGCTGAAGCTGTTCGGATTGATGGGTCTGGGGATGCTGATGGTGGGGGGCGCCATCGACACCCGCCTCGCCTACCTGCGTCTGTTCGAGGGTCAAGGCCTGTCGAACAGGCCGCTCCTGCTCTTGGGGGTCCTGCTGGTGATGATGGGAGTCCAGCTCGTCGCCCTCGGGATTCTGGCGGAGTTGCAGGTCCGGACCCTCCTGGATGGCGGCCGGAGGACCTACGCGCTCATGGAACGATTAGGATTTGACAGGGACAAGGGAGGCCCCCCGACAGATGGATAGCGAAGATCGTCTGCTGAATCTGAGGTACTGGAAAGATCTCGCCTCGCGCCAGAGATGGGTGATTCTCGGCTGCACCATAGGAGTGATCGCGCTCACGACACTTTTCAGCCTCTTCCAGCGCCCTGTGTACGAGAGCACTTGCACTCTGTACCTCAAGCAAAAGCGTGTCCAGCCTCTGAGCTTCGATGACATTTACACGAAGGATCCGGGCCGGCCGACCGACCGACTACTCGCTCTGATGGAGATCGTCCGGAGCGCTCCCGTCGTGGAAAGGGCGGTCAGGGACCTCGAGGAGAAGGGTGTCCTCAGCTTCAAGGCGGACGGAGACTCTCCCCAATCCGGCTGGTTCCAGTCCCTGCTCGATCGGGTTCAAGGTGGCAGCCC
>JBIOWS010000339.1:0-9015 GCA_044868745.1 Candidatus Polarisedimenticolia bacterium | reverse complement strand
GCGGCCACGCGGCTGTACATCCAGAAGTCGAAGTACGGCGACTTCCTGGACCAGTTTGTCGCGGCGGTCAGGAAGATCAGGGTCGGCGATCCGATGAAGAAGACGACCGATATCGGTCCTCTCATCTCCAGGGAGCAGCGCGAGCGCGTGTCCGGCTTCGTGGACCGGGCGCGCAAGACCGGGATCGACGTCGTCACGGGCGGCAAGCCCCTGGACGGTCCGGGGTTTTTCTACCAGCCGTCGGTTCTGGCCGGGGCCAAGCACGAGGACGAGGTGATCCAGCGCGAGATTTTCGGCCCGGTCGTGGTCGTGCTGTCCTTCGACACGGAGGAGGAAATCCTCCAGAAGGCGAACGGCGTGGAGTACGGCCTGGCGTCCTCCGTCTGGACCGGCAACGTCACCCGTGCGCTGCGCGTCTCCAGGGAGCTGGAGTTCGGGGAAGTCTGGATCAACGACCATCTCCCCTTGGCCTCGGAAATGCCGCACGGGGGCGTCAAGAGATCGGGCTTCGGGTCGGATCTGTCGCGCTACTCGTTCGAGGAGTACACCACCGTCAAGCACATCATGGCCGATCTCAGCGGGGAGGCCCGCAAGAGCTGGCACTTCACGGTCTACGGCGACCAGGCGTGAGACGCCCCTTCATTTGGCGCGCCCTCCGATGAGGGCGAGCCCGAAGGCGGTGGTGCCGAGGAGGCCGCCTCGGGCGGTCCCTGCGCGCCGGCCGCCCGGGCGGGGCAACCGGAGCCTCGAGAGGTAGGAAGGAGGGGCGGCCTGGCGGGTCTGCAGCCAGAGATCCCGCATCTCCAGGAAGAGACGAAGGTAGGCGCCGGTCTGGCCGAGGATCTCGGGCGCGCGTCGCTTCAGGTGGATCCATCGTCCCTCGATCGCCAATCCGCGGCGCCGTTGGGTGCGATCCTTGAGCCGGACGAACCCGGTGATCATCGGGTGGGCGTCCTCGATCATCGCCGCGCGATACCAGAGAAAGTTCTTGAACAGCCCCCAGTAGGTGCGGTGGTTGGCCCGCGACAGCGCCGCGCGCATCGCCTCGAACGAGTAGAAGTCCCGCCAGGCGGCCCGGTACGCTCCGAGCCATTGCGCTCCCGTCATCCGCGGGTGGCGCATGACAGGGTGGAAGGAGTCGTAGTTGCCTGTGTCGGCGTCGAGGGGGAGGCCCCTGCGCACCATGTCCAGGTGATCGCGGGATCCCGGGATCGGCGTCAGCATGAAGAAGGACGCCTGATCCACCCGGAGGCTCTCGCGCAGGTCGCGGACGTCCTGGGCGATTGTGCCGGGCGTGTCCTCGGGGAAGCCCAGGATGTAGCCGACGTGGCAGGCGATCCCCGCCCGGTGCCAGGTGTCGATCATGTCGTGGAACTCAGCCGACTTGTTCTGTGTCTTCGCGGCCGCTTTGAGGTTGGCGGGGCGGATTGACTCCAGGCCGATGAAGATCTGGCTGCTCCCCGCGCGGGCCGCCTTGTCGACGAAACGGGGGATTTTCCAGGCCAGGGCGTCCACCTGGATCATGAAGTCGATCCGGATGTCCTCCTGTTCGCGCAGCCGGATGAGTCGATCGAAGATCGCCTCCCAGCATGGGTTGCGAGAGAAGTTGTCATCGGTGAAAAAGTAGTAGTCGATCCCTTTCTCCCAGTTCTCGCGCACGGCCCGCTCGATCACCGCGGGATCCCGGTGCCGCATCGCCTTGCCCTGTACGTTGATGATCGAGCAGAAAGAGCAGTTGAAGGGACAGCCCCGCCCCACGTCGATCGTCGCCATATGCGGGTAGGCGAACCTCCTCATGGTGCGCTCCGGAAAGCGCGGCAGGGGCGCGGTACTTAGGTCGGGCCGCGCGTGGATGTCGTAGCGCGGTTTCAGACATCCTGCGAGCGCGTCCTCGAGGAGGGAGCCCCAGGCCTCCTCGATCTCACCGTGCACGAGCGTCACCCCGGCCCCCAGGAGCTCCGTCAGCTCGCGCGTCGGCTCCTGGAACAGCTCCAGGACGCCGCTGACGTGGAACCCTCCAACCATGACAGGGAGGCCTTCGCGGCGAAACGCCAGCGCGAGGTCGGCGGCCCGCGGGAACTGGTTCGTCTGCACCGCCACGAGGCAGATGAGCGTGAGGTCGTTCGGACGGCGTGGCCCGTGGCTGCGGAGGATCGCCCGTGGATCGACGCGGTGCACGGTCTCGTCGTAAGCGGCGATCCGGACGCCGACCTCGGCGCCGAGGCGGCCGGAGGCGGCCACCCCCTCGGTCAGGGAGTAGATCGCCGCCAGGCTGTTGCTGGGCAGCACTCCCCGCCAGTGGCGGACGACATAGCCCTCGTCATCGTAGCGCGAGGGTTTGATCAGGACGACGGTCAGCGCCCGCGACGCTCGCATCGTCGCTCCTGCCTCCGGATCATGGTCCGGCGCGCCCACGCGGCCCGAACGTGAAATCGATCCGCCCTGCCTCCCCGTCGGCGAGGCGCACGGTCTGCCGCGAGGTTCCCAGGATCTCCTGCCAGGCTTCGACGGCGTACTCGCCCGCGGGGAGACCGCTCAGGACGAACGACCCGCGGTCGCCCGTCACGGCGTGGAAGGGATGGCTCTCGACCGCCACGAACGCTCCCATCCAGGCGTGGATGTCGCAGCGGATGCGGACGATCTCGGGCTTCGAGAAGAAACGCCGCACGCTCCGCCCCTTGCCGGACAGCGCGACGTTGAAGCTGCGGTTCTCCCGCGCCAGGGCGCGCACGTTGTGCACCGTGGGGTCGCTGTTCTTAAAGAGGATCATCTGGTCCGCCTGCACCGCCAGGAGATGAGGGGCGAACACGCACCCTTCCTGGTCCATGACGGCCGGTTCGCCCGGCGGCGCGAACCGCCGATCTCCCAGACCGGCCACCACGTGGACGTAGACGTTGCGGAGTGTCCCGTCCGGGTTGACCACGACGTCCTCGCTCTGTTTCTCGCTGCCGGGACGGTGGCAGGCGGCTTCGCCGAGCATTCTCAGGGGACGGCGCACCGGCGGGGCGCCGCTGAAGAGAACGCGGCCGGTGATCGAGGCCGTGCCGATCGGCTCACCGGCCGGCACCGCCCCGGGAGGGGGCGGGGGAGGCTCGCTCTCCCCGCCTCCGCAGCCCCCGAGCGCCAAAGCGGCCAAGATGAAGAGCGCCGGAGAGGCGCCCCGTCGGCGGGCGGAGTTGCGGCGTGGGAAGAGGGCCGGCATCGATGCGCGGAATCTCCCGAGGAAGCTTATCCTCCGAAGATCGGGTAATGGCTCGCCGCCCCCATGAAGAAGAGCATCGGGATCGACAGCCAGGCGTTGATGCGCGAGGCCAGGAACGCCCGCCGGGCCAGGGCGGCGGATTCGGGCGGAACCGGGGTGCCGCGCGCGGCGTTCTCGGCCGTCCAGGCGATGATCTTCTTCTGGCAACGCCAGATGATTCCCCAGACGTTGAGCATCATGATGAGGCCCAGAGCGCCTCCGATCGCGATCGACAGCGACCGGCTGCTGTAGCCGTGGTTGAGCCTCACCAGGAGAAGCCCCAGCACGACGGCCACCAGACCGATCAGGACGGCAAGGACCGATCCCTTGTTGAGCGCCCCCTTGAGCGGCTGCAGCAGGGCGTAGATCGCCAGCCAGGCGGCGACGCTCAGCACCAGCCAGACACCCAGGACCTGTCCGTGCCCCGGTCCTTCGAACGCCTCGTCGTCCGCCCGGACGATGAGGTAGAAGTAGAGAAACCCTGCCAGCACCGTCACCCATGCGGCGTGGCGGAACCACCAGAGGGCCCGGGGCAACAACACCGGCACGACCTTCCCCTTGGTGGGGCCATCGAGGGCCTTCATGACGGGGACGTTGACGAGGTTGAAGAAGTAGAGAAGGCCGATCCAGGTGATTCCGGCCAGGAAATGGAGCCAGCGCAGCGCCATTTCAAGAGTCGCATTGGCGTCGGGCATCGTCCGCCTCCTCGGTTGAAGGGGAAACTACGGCGTTCGGACAGGGGCCCCACAGTATTAAACTCGCCGGCATTCTGTCAATATGGAGGTGATCCCGGAAAGTCGGAGCCACCGGAGAAGGAGGCAATGGACATGAAAAGGTTCAAGGGGGCCTGGAGGTTCCTCGCGGCCGCAGCGCTCGTGCTCGCCTCGTGCAGCGTAATCCTGGCCGCAGGAGCTCGCTCCCTGGTCGACAGCATGAAGATTCAGACCGAGATCAAAAAGCCGGCCGGCGCGGAGATCGGCCCGGCGGTCCGCATCGAGCCTCTCAAGACCGACGTCCCCCTGAACGACCGGTGGAACGCGGACGAGATCTTCCAGAAGCCGTTCCTCGACGAGCTGCGTGCCGGGATCGCCTACTACCTGACGGAGAAGGGGGTCGCGGTCCGCGAATCGGGCGAGGAGGTGCGCCTGGAAGGGACGATCACCCACTACGAAGGGTTCAAGGGGTGGGGCCACTGGGGAGCGGATGTCCGGATGCAGGTGAAATTCCTCCGCGGCGACGCGATTCTTTTCGAGAAGGAGATCCGATCCAACTTCAAGTACGATGACGAGGAGGACGTCGAGGACGAGATGAAGCCGATCTTCAAGGCCAAGACCGGCTCCAGGGCGGTCAGCTTTCCCGAGATCCTCTTCACGCGGGTGGGAGCGGACCTGGCCGAGAAGCTCCATGCGATGATCCTGGAGAACAAGCAAGCCCTGGCCGCGTCGACCTGATGTACGCTAGAGGCCGGGAGTCTCGCCCTCCAGGAGGCGCGGCAGCTCGCGGGCCGCGAACTGCAGTCCCACGTAGAAGGGGCCGAACTCTGCGTACACCGCACTCGCCTCGTCGAAGCGCATGTCGTAGATCAGCTTCTTGAAGACGACCGGATCGTCGGCGAACAGATCCACGCCCCACTCCCAGTCGTCCAGGCCAATCGAGCCGGAGATGATCTGGGTCACGCGTCCGGAATAGGCCCGGCCGATCAGACCGTGCTCGCGCATCATCGCGGCACGCGCCTCGAACGGCAGGGTGTACCAGTTCCGCGTCTCCCCCCGGCGCTTGTTCATCGGGTAGAAGCAGACGTGCCGGCGGTGCGGAATCTCCGCGAAGAGGCGGTTCATCATGCGCTCCCTCTGGCGACCGATCTCCTCGTCGAAGGCGCTCTCGAATTCGTCGGTTGCGGCCTTCAGCCCCCGGGCCGCCAGGTCCTGGTGGATCTTCCCGGTCATGTCGTAGAGCCCCAGCTCGACCAGGGAGACGTAGGAGGTCGCCGGGAGGAGGTGATCGTGCAGACCGGTCTGCGCCACCTGCAGCTCCGCTCGGCTCAATTCCTCGAGGCTGTTGCGGAAGTGGATCAGCATGAGGTCGCCCTTGTGGCCGAGAAGGTTGACGAGGGCGCTCGGTCCCTCCCGGCGGCCTTGCATCGACTCCAGCAGGGCAGAAGCCGCATCCACGACCTCCCGGCGCCGGATCCGTGGCAGCCCCTTCCAGGTCTCCCATCGAATCCGGAACATCTGGTGCAGTACGCTCCACCCCTCGAGAGTCTCCGGGACCCGGGGATCGTGCATCGCGTGTCTCTCCAGAAACCGGGCGGGGGTGCCCGGTCTGGGCGTAGTCTATCGTGTCCCGGGGCGGCGCAACAACGGCACCGGCAGGGCCTAAGCTCGAGGGAGATCGTGCGGTGGCGGTGAGGGGCTTCATCCTGCACCCGACGTACCGGATCGAGGCGGGGCGGCCGGTCGTCCATCTGTTCGGACGCCTCGAGACGGGTGAGTCGTTTCTGGTCCGCGACACGCGGCTGGTCCCGTACTTCTTCGTCCGGGCCGAGGACGCCGACCTGGCCCGTTCGCTCGGCGCCACACGCCAGACGGCGGTCGGGCTCCGCACGATGCGCGGCGAGCCGGTCGTGCGGGTCGAGGTGGCGGCGCCCCCCGACACGCCTCCGCTCCGCGACGCGCTGCTGGCACGCGGCGTGCCCGTGTACGAGGCGGACGTGCGCTTCGCGATGCGCTACCTCATCGACCGCGGCATCCGCGGCAGCGTGGAGATCGACGCTTCGGTGGCCGCGCCGGACGGGAGCCTGCCAGGCACGATGCGTGTGTTCCAGGATCCCGATCTGAGGCCGGCCGACTGGGTGCCGGGGCAGGAGCCGCTCCGGATTCTGTCAATCGACATCGAGACCGACCCCCGCGGCGAGCGCGTCTTCTCCGCGGCGCTGTCGGGCGGCGGAGCGGACGAGGTCCTTCTGGCCCTGCGGGAGGCGGACGTCGTGCGCGGCATGACGAATGCACCGGTCGCCGCACGGATCGTCGCGTGCGGCGACGAGGGAGGTCTCCTGGAGAGGCTGTTCGCTCGTCTGCGGGAGATCGATTTCGATGTCCTGACGGGCTGGAACGTCGTCGATTTCGATCTCAGCGTCCTGATCGCCGCGGCCCGCAGGCTCCGGGTCCCGTTCGAGGTGGGACGGATGCAGCAACCGGCGCGGGTCATAAGGGACACCTCGTTCTGGGGAAGGTCGCGCGCCGAGATCGCCGGTCGCCTCGTGCTGGACGGCATCGATCTCTTGAAGAGCGCCTTCGTGAAGCTGGAGGATTACCGTCTGGAGACGGCGGCCCGCGCCATTCTGGGGGAGGGGAAGGTCGTCCTCGATCCCGATCGGGAGACGACGACGGGACGCAACCGGGCCGAGGCGATCGAGCGCGCCTTCCGTGAGGATCTCCCCCGGTTCGTCGAGTACAACCTTGCGGACGCCAGGCTGGTCCTTCGCATCCTGGAGAAGGCCCATCTCATCGATCTCGCCGTGCGGCGCAGCCTCCTCACCGGGATGCCTCTCGATCGGGTGGGGGCCAGCATCGCCTCCTTCGACTCCCTCTACCTCCACGAGCTCCGCCGCCGCGGCTTCGTCGCGCCCACGGTCGGCTCGCAGGGAGGCGAGACGGAGCCGACGGCCGGCGGGGCGGTCCTGGAGCCTCATCCGGGCCTGTACGAAAACGTCCTCGCCTTCGACTTCAGGAGCCTCTATCCGAGCCTGATTCGCACCTTCAACATCGACCCGCTGGGCTTGGTCCCCGCCCCGGGCCCGAACGACGGGGACGATCTGATCCGGGCACCCAACGGCGCCTGTTTCCGCCGGGAGCCGGGGATCCTGCCGGGCCTTCTGGCACGCCTCTTCCCGCAGAGAGAGGAGGCGAAGCGCAGGGGGGACGCGCTCTCCGCGCATGCCTTGAAGATCCTGATGAACTCCTTTTACGGGGTCCTCGCGACCCCTGCCTGCCGCTTCTACTCGTCGCCGATCGCCAACGCCATCACCCATTTCGGCCAATGGGTGCTGCACCGGACGCGCGATCGCGTGGAGGCCTCCGGTCAACGCGTCCTGTACGGCGACACCGACTCGCTGTTCGTCGCTTCGGGGCTGGCGGGGCAGGGCTCCGCGGCAGAGGCGACCCGTCTGGGTGCCGCCGTCTGCGAGCGCATCAACGACGAGCTGCGGGACCACATCCGGGAGACCTGGGGTGTTGTGAGCCACCTCGAGCTCGAATTCCAGGCCTTCTACCTGAAGTTCTTCATCCCGTCGGTCCGGCACGGCAGCGCCGGCGCGCGCAAGCGCTACGCCGGGCTGGTGCGTTCCAAGGGGCCGGGGGAGAAGGAGGAACTGGTGTTCGTCGGCATGGAGGTGGTGCGGCGTGACTGGACCGAGCTCAGCAAGATCTACCAGCGGGGGTTGTTCGATCGACTGTTCAAGGGTGAGGGGAAAGAGGCGGTCGCCGAATACACGCGGGGATTCGTCCACGAGCTGACGAGCGGTGCGCACGACGCCCTCCTGGTTTACCGCAAGGCTCTCCGGAAGGGGATCGAGGACTACACAACCACCACACCGCCGCATGTCAAGGCGGCGCGCAAGATGGAACGCCCCCCGGGTGGGCTCATCGAGTACGTCATGACCACGGCCGGCCCGGAGCCGGCGGCGTCCCGCGCCTCCCCGATCGACCACCGGCATTACATCGACAAGCAGATCCGGCCCATCGCCGAGCAGGTGTTCACGCACCTGGGTCTGGCCTTCGACGAGGTGCTCGGGGAGGGGGGGCAAATGAGACTATTCTGATGGGTCGGTGGACGTGGGCCCCGGGTTATACTGCCCGACCATGGATGCGATGCACGCGATCGAGAGCACGCCCGAATACGTCAGAGGGGTCTACGAGGCGATGGAGAAGCGCCTGGAGATCGCCCGGCGCCGGGTCGAGGGGCCGCTGACCCTGTCGCAGAAGATCCTGTTCGGCCACCTCCACGACGCGGGGCGACAGGAGCTCGATCCCGGCAAGAGCTATCTGATGTTGCGTCCCGATCGTGTGGCGATGCAGGACGCTACGGCGCAGATGGCGTTGCTGCAGTTCGTGCAGGCCGGACGGAAGCGGGTCGCGGTGCCGACGACGGTGCACTGTGACCACCTGATCCAGGCGCGCGCCGGGGCAGCGGCCGACACCTCGGCCGCCCTCAGGGAGAACAGCGAAGTGTTCGACTTCCTGCGCACCGCCAGCGCGAAATTCGGCATCGGCTTCTGGCAGCCGGGTGCCGGAATCATCCACCAGGTGGTCCTCGAGCATTACGCGTTTCCGGGCGGGTTGATGATCGGAACCGATTCCCACACCCCGAACGCCGGGGGTCTGGGGATGGCCGCGATCGGGGTCGGCGGTGCCGACGCGGTAGACGTGATGGCCGGCCTGCCCTGGGAGGTTCTCTATCCCCGGGTGATCGGCGTGCGGTTGGCGGGGGAGCTGTCGGGCTGGACGGCTCCCAAGGACGTGATCCTGAAGGTGCTCGGGATCCTCACGGTCAAGGGCGGCACGAACCGCATCATCGAGTATTTCGGCCCGGGCGCGCGCGCGATCTCCTGCACCGGCAAGGCGACGATCACCAACATGGGTGCCGAGCTGGGCGCCACCACGTCCATCTTCCCTTTCGACGTGCAGAGCGACGCCTATCTGCGCGCGACCGGCAGGGCGCCCCTGGCCGATCTCGCCAGGAGCCACCCCGGCCTGGTGTCGATGGATCCCGAGGTG
>JBIOWS010000338.1:0-2297 GCA_044868745.1 Candidatus Polarisedimenticolia bacterium | reverse complement strand
CTGCCTGATCCTGACCACGCTCAAGGCGCACCACGCCTACACCTTCACACACATCATCAACGTCTGCATCCTGACCGTAGCGCAGGTCGAGGCGCTCGGGGCGGATCCTCAGACCGTGCGACAATTCGGGCTGGCTTCCATGATGCACGACATCGGCAAGAGCCTCCTCCCCAAGGAGATCCTGAACAAGCCGGGCAAGCTGACTTCGGAAGAGTTCGGACTCATCCAGCGGCATCCCCAGGACGGGGTTCACATCCTCTCGGAGACTCCGGGTGTTCCCGACCTGGCGCTCATCGTCGCCCTGGAGCACCACATGCGCTACAACCACGGCGGGTACCCGAGGGTCAAACACATGCGCTCCCTCCATCCGTGCAGCCTGATGACCAACCTCGCGGACACCTACGACGCGATGCGCAGCCGCCGGCCCTACCAGACCGAGTACCCACCCGAAAAAGTGGCCGCCCTGATCACCGACCGCGCGGGGATCGACTTCCATCCCCAGCTGGCGCAGGCGTTCATCCAGATGATGGGCGCCTACCCGCCCGGGACGCGCGTCAGGCTCGACTCGGGCGAGGAAGGGATGGTCGCCAGAGTCAACCCTGCCAATCCCTACCGGCCGATCGTCAGACTTCTGAAGGACAGCAGCGGCCGCGTGGTCCGGCGCATAGAGGTGGTGGACCTGATGCAGAAGGAGCAGGTGGGGGGGCATTTCGCCCGCAACATCCTCGGCTCGATCGCTGCTCCTGCGTCCGGGGGGCCGGCAGCCGGGGCATCCGGAGCGGGCTCGAGGTCGAAGCCGGCCTGAGGCCGGCGGCCCCGCGATCAGTCCGTGCCGCGAGGCCGTGCGGGGCGGGCCGTTGCCGTGGTGATCCCACGGCTGATTGCGTAACGCGTCAGGCCCGCGACGTTGTGGATCTCGAGCTTCTCCATGATCCTGGTGCGGTGGTTCTCGATGGTCTTGACCGACAGCCCCAGCAGGGAGGCGATCTCCTTGTTGGTGTTCCCCTCGGCGATCAACTGAAGGATCTCCCGCTCCCGTCCGCTGAGAACGTCCACGCCCGCCGAGCGCGCGCGGCGCGAGGGGCGCTTGAGATACTCGCCCACCACCTTCATGGAGATGGCGGGGTGGAGGTACGTCCCCCCCTGCCTGACCGCCCGGATCGCCAGCACCAGGTCGGTGGCCGCCGATTCCTTGAGGAGATACCCGCTGGCCCCCGCCTTGAGCAGGGAGTAGACGTATTCCTCGCTGTCATGCATCGTGAGGGCGATCACCCGGGTCCCCGCAACCTCCTTTATGATGCGCGCCGTGGCCTCCAGACCGTTCATGCGCGGCATGCTGACGTCCATGACGACGACGTCGGGGTGGAGCGCAGCGGCCTTGCGCATCGCCTCCCGCCCATCGGAGGCCTCGCCCACGACCCTGATGTCGGGCTCCCCTTCCAGCAAGGCCTTGAGGCCCTGGCGGACGATCGTGTGGTCGTCCGCCACCAGGACGCGCGTCTTCCTCGGCTGGGTCATTGGAAAAATATTGCGCGGAACGCGTGGCCTCTGTCAACCGGGATCGGCGCACGGCCACTGCGCCTGGACAGGACTGCCGTTCACTTGCAGTCCCTTCCTCCGCCGCCCCAGATCGCACCGTCAACTGTAACCGTGCCGGTGGTTGAGCTCAGTGAACACTTACCTCCGCCCCAGATGGCGCCCGAGCCGGCGACTGCGGGATTGTCGATTGTCGACCTGACGCCGCCGGTGCCGCTCCAGATAGCACCGCTGCCGGAGGTGATCGACGCCGGCACGGGGGTGAGCGAGACTCCGAGGGCACTCCCCTTGCCGCCGCCCCAAATGGCACCCTGAGGCCAGGACGAGCCCCACAAGACCGCCGTGTCCTGGATGTACACGAATCCGTCGCTGGCCGCCATCGACAGCGGCGACAGGGCCTTCTGGGCAGTGCCGGTGGCGTTGACGGCGCCGTACACGTCAAGCGTCCCGGCGCCGGTCTCGAACACGAGCCGCGTGTCCTTGACCGCCGACTTCATCAGCCGCGCCTTGATGGTGGCGGGGGTGAGCGTCGGGTCCTTCTGCAGCATCAGGGCGGCGGCTCCCGAGACCATCGGCGCGGCCATCGATGTTCCCGACAGGGTGTAGTACGCCCCGTCCTGCGTGGCGCGCGCCGGGTCGTTCTTGTAGTCGGCGATTTGCAGAGTGAGCTCGTGGTGTTCGGTGTCGAGCCACGAGGAGACCGCGCGCGTCGAGACGATCCAGGTGCCGGGGGCGACGAGGTCGGGCTTGACGACGAAGTC
>JBIOWS010000337.1:0-9012 GCA_044868745.1 Candidatus Polarisedimenticolia bacterium | reverse complement strand
GGCGCTGTCACCCTTGAGGGCGTAGGCGCGGGCCATTTTTCGGATCGAGAGGAGGTAGGCGGGAGCCAGCTTGAGCGCTTCCTCGAACTGTGCGATGGAATGGTCGAGCAGCGCTCAAGCTGGCTCCCGCCTACCTCCTCTCGATCCGAAAAATGGCCCGCGCCTACGCCCTCAAGGGTGACAGCGCCACCGCCATCGAATGGCTGAACAAGGGAGTGGATCTGTGGCCGGAGGACTTCAGCGCGCGCCTCGATCTCGCGGAGGCGCTGTTCAACAACGGGGAGTTTCACTTGGCGCTGCGCCACCTGGAGGAGGCGCAGCTCTACAACAAAACAATGGAAAAGCGCCAGCGGGCGCAGATCCACTTCTACCGCGGCTTCATCTTCTACCGGGGCCTCGATGAACCGGGGAAGGCGCTATTCAACTTCGAGAAGGCGGTCGAGCTGGATCCTGCCCTGCCCCAGGCGACCGAGATCCGCCGGACGATTCTCGAGCTGAGAGCGCACGGCTACCAGCCGCTCCCGGACGAGGGGTCCGAGCTGCCGCAGGCACCGGGCGGGCGGTCGTCCTCATCCCCCTCCGCCCCGGGCCCCGGCCCGACAGTGCGCGGTTTCAACGAGGCGATTTCCCGATCGACCTGAGCGCGCGGCGCGCGGCGCGCTGTTCGGCCTCCTTCTTGCTTCCGCCCCTGGCCCGTGACAGCTCTCGCCCATCAACCTGAAGGCTGACGTGGAACAGGGGGTCGTGCGCAGGTCCCTCAGTCCCGATCACGCGGTAGCGCGGCGCGGCGAGTCCCCGGGCATGCAACGCTTCTTGAAGCCCGGTCTTGTAGTCCCTCCCTTCCACCTCGTCGCGGTTCAGCCCCTCGATCTGCCCGCCGAAAAGCCGCGCGATGAAATCGCGCACCGGTTGGTCTCCACCATCCATGAGCACCGCCGCGATCACCGCCTCGAGGGCGTCGGCCAACAGCGACTCTTTCGTCCTCCCTTCACCTTTCTCCGCCGTCCTGCCGAGACGCAGGTGCGCTCCAAGCCGGAGGCGGCGCGCCACAGCGGCCAGGTTGGACCGGCTGACCAGGAAAGCCTTGAGCTTCGAGAGCCCCCCCTCGTCCATCCCCGGGAAGCGTCGCAAGAGGGCGTAGGCCACCAGGAACCCGAGCGTCGCGTCCCCGAGGAACTCCAACACCTCGTTATCGGTGCCGCCCCCCTCTTCGTGCGCGTGCGAGGAGTGCGTCAAGGCGTGCACGAGAAGGGTGCGGTCACGGAAGGCATACCCCAGGCGCTCCTCAAGACGCGAGAGATCCAGGTCCCTGGCCGCCTGCGACTCGATGTGGGGAGGATCGGGCGTACGCACGTGAGAATCCCAGCCCTTCAGGGACGAGCGGGAGGTGGCGGGGGACCGGCCCCCTCCGCCGGCATCGCGGTCGCGGCGGAGGCGGAGGCCTGCTGCCGGGCGTAATCCTGGAGCCGGCTGCTCAGGTCGTTCGCCTTCTGACGCTCCTTGTGCGCCTCAAACCGTTTCCCCTGCTTGTCGTAGATCTCCGCCAGCTGCAAGTGCGCGTCGACCTCCAGGCCCGTCAGCTCCTGCTGCCTGTAGGCCCACTTGAGATAGTCCTCCAGCTCTCCTGCCGCGGCGGCGTTCGACCCCAACCTGGAATAGGAGACTCCGGCGAGGTAGCCGACCAGCGGATACGCCTCCCGCTCTCCTCCCAGGCGGCGGGCCTCCTTGAGCTCGGCGATCGCCTCCTGGTAACGGCCGAGGTAGAAGAGGTCCCGGCCGTAGTGGTAGCGAACCACGGCGACCTCGGGGAAGAGTCGTGCCGCCCTGGCCAGGTATTTCTCCGATTTTCGATAGTCCCGGCCGTCGAGGTAGAAGGTGCCGAGGCTGAACAGCGGGTCGAGGTTCCCGGGCTCCAGATCGAGCACCGCCTGCCATTCCTGCAGGGCCCCGTCGATGTCCATCTGCTGCAGGCGTGCCTCTCCCCTGATCCAGCGCGCCATCGCCGGTTTCCCGAGCCCCTCCAGGTCGCGGGCGATCTCCTCGGCCCGGATCGGATCCCCCGCGACGCCCAGAAACGATTTCGCGAGGTTGTAGAGAAACTGGGCCTTCTCCTGGGGAAGGGAGCCGTAGTCCCTGATGACCGGGAGAATCGGCGACCTGGTTCCTTCGAGCGCCACCCGGAGTCGATCGTTGCGGTGCACCGTGAGGTCGCGCGCGGAGGCGAACTCCACCGCTGCCCGGTCGTCGCCGTTCTCCGGCCCCTCCCCCAGATAGGTGCGCAGAGTCTCGCCGCTCAGCAGGAAGGTATGCAGGAGCTCGTTCGGCCCGGTGACGACGACCCGTCTCAGGTCCTGGGCCAGATCTCCGTTCGAGCCGATGATATTGCGGCACCAGGCGACGTCGAGGCCGAGGGGGTCGGCCGATCCGAGCAGCAGGAGATCGTCTGCCGAAATCTGGAACAGCAGGACCGATCGGAACGATCCGGCGAAGGTCCGCAGGAGCGCCCGGAGGGCAGGTTCGGGCATCGCCGATAGCGCTACCCGCTGCGCCAGTACACCCCCCGGCAGGAGCCTGCTCTTGGCGATCGCATACCCCTCCGAGGTCGACATCGAGGCGCTGTGTGGCAGCCAGGGGTCGAGGGTGGCAAGGATGATGACGTCGTAGCGTGCCGGGTCCGCGAACAGGCGTGCGCGGGGCGTGTCGGCGATCCTGACGAGCCTGCCGTCATCGAGAGGATGATTGTTGTAGGCCGAAAACGAACCGGAGGCGTCGAACACGACCGGCTCCCGTTCGATCACGGTGAGCTGCTTGATCGGGTGGCGGAGGATGGAACCAGCGGCCACGCCGTTGAGGAAGTCCACCAGCAGGACACTTTCGGTAGGACCGTGCACCAGGATCGGGATGTGCGCCTGGAGCACCTGGGTTCTCACGTCCTGCCCTGTCGTCGCCTCGACCCGGCCGTCGATCGTCAGCGCCAGGGACTGCCCCGGCTGCGAGCCCGGCCCCCCGGCTCCGACCCTCTCGACGATCACGGTCGCGTTCACCCCTTCCCGATAGAAGTCGATAGACACGCCGCGGCGGGCAGCCAGGTACTGCTCGGAGGTTCCGAAGCGGGAGATTGACCGGGCCCCGTAGCGGTACAAGCCGGCAGTCACGACCCTGGGGTCCCAGGTCGCCGGGAATCCGCCCAGGCCGACCATCAGGCCGAGGAGGGCCAGGGCAACTGTGGCGCTGGTCGCCGCG
Source organism: Candidatus Polarisedimenticolia bacterium (assembly GCA_044868745.1). Lineage (GTDB taxonomy): Bacteria > Acidobacteriota > Polarisedimenticolia > Gp22-AA2 > Gp22-AA2 > JBIOWS01. The sequence goes on along the minus strand of JBIOWS010000337.1, from coordinate 5,769 downwards.
GTTCCGACCACGGCCGTGCTGATGAACAGAAGCGCGGCCAGCAGGCCAAACGCCGCCGCGATGGCGAGGGCCCGACGCAATCCGAAGGAGGGGATCATCACCAGGCCGACCACCATCTCGGCGAGCATGATCCCGGCCACCAGGAGCGCCGCGATCCGGGGCCAGGTGCGCTCGCGCGACCCTTCCGCCAGCGGGAGGAACGGGACGACGCCGCCGAGGAAGAGGCAAGGCGGCAGGACGAGGGCCGTCGCAGCGCAGGCGACCGGCAGGAGCGAGAACCCCGGCTTGGCGAGCAACGGGGTCAGGCGCAGGTAAAGGAGCGCCACCTGGGGCATGAGGTACATCGAGGCGGCCGCGGCCAAAGACGATGCGGCCAGGATGGCGGCCATGGCCACCAGGGGGCGGCGGAGTCGATCGGCCAACCCGGCGGCAAGGATCGACCCTGCCGCGAGCGCCGCCAGGATGATGCCAAGGGTTACTGCTCTGGCCGGGAGCGCCCCGCCGACGACGAATGACAGAGCCCTGGCCCAGATGATGATATATACCCAGGCGACGAAGCCGATCAAAACAACCCCTAGGCGCGACGCAAGCGGGCTCCCCGAGCCCTGACCAGGACCGGCATGGGAGGGACCTCCGAGGGGTGCGCTCAAATTCTCGCCGGCCAGCGCATCGCCGATCGAGCCCGCCCCCTCCGCTCCGCGCTGGGCCAGAAGAACGATCCCGCCCCCTGCCAGGCCGGCGAGGGCGAGACCGATCAGAAAGCCTCCACCTGTACCAAAACCTGGAAGGAGCAGGCCCCCGGCGATCGCGATGCCGAGGCCGAGCCCGGCGAGTGACAAACCGAGCGCGAATCCGAACCCCAGTCCTCCCGCCGCTGGCCGGGAGACGATGAGGCGTGCCAGGATCGGCGGCATGCAGGAGGCGATCGCCGCGGGGATGGCCATGAGCGCCAGGGCGAGCAGGCACCTCAGGCCCCAGGTTCCCGCTCCAGTCGCACCCAGGAGTGGCCACAGTGGCGGGTAGGCAGCCCTGGCCCCCAGCGTCAGAAAGTTGGAGACCAGGACGGCGACGACGAGAAGAGCGAAGAGGGCGCCGAGCACGGCCGCGGGCCTCGCCGTGCGCTCGAACCGGGGGCCGAGAAGCGCGCTCCCGGCGGCGGCCGATAAGCCCAGCGCCGCGACGGCGGCAGCTGCCGACGAGGCGGTCCAGCCGGCCAGGAGGCCGAACTCACGCCATCCGACCACGAGGAGGACTCCCACGGCCGCCGCACCCATGAGGTAGAGCGCAAAGACCAGCGTCGGCTGGAGAAGTCTTCCCTTGTGATCCATGAGCCGCGGATTCTATCACCCGATAAAGACAAAAAACCCACCAAGCCCCGAAGGAGCCTGGTGGGTTGTACCAAGGAGGCGCGGCGCCTGTGGCAGGAACTAACTGGTGATCGGTCCTCCGGTCCTGCAGGCGTCGTTCGATTTGGCGCAGGAAACCGCGCGCGCCTCGATCTTCTCCGTGTGGATGATCGCCGGCTTCTCGTAGGTCTTTTTCATGAGTCCGTCTCCCTCCGTTAGAATTTCGCCGGATCGGACAGGATCTTGGAGCCGGACGTCGTGACCGACTCGACGTAGAGAGTCCTGCCACCCTGGAATTTGCCGCGAGGGATGCTCACCTCGTAGGGCGCACCACCTCCGCTTACACCCTTCGGCACGATCAGGGCGTCGTTCACCTTGATCCGGCCCTTTGCTTTGGTCTCGGCCAGAATGTTGAAGCCTCCTAAGTCGAGCTCCGCGGCCGTGTGCCAAGTGACAACAATATCTCCGGTAGACGCTGCCGCGCGCACGTCCAGGGCGCGTGCCGAGGGTGCGTTCTGGCCGGCGACTTCAAGGACGCCGGTCGTCGCCAAGGTCTCAGTGCCGCCCACGGTTCCGGAGGCACCTAGGTAAACGCACTGGGCCGGGTCGGCAGGACGTGGCACGAGGATGCAGATGTCGCCGTTCCCGTCAGGTGCGCCGACCAGTGTCCAACCGAGGCTCAACTGAGGTTCTTGCGAGGTCCCGCAGGGTGCATCCCGCCTGTAGAGCCTGCCGGGGGACGTCGTTGGGATCTGGGTCGCAACGCAGGTCGTGGGGATCCCTAGCGGGTTCGGTTCGGGACCGCACATTGTCCCCGCATCGCAGTCGCTGTAGATCTTGGGTGGCGGAATGTGCACACAGAGATTCGTGCTATCGAGGGTCGTGATCGTCATGCCGGCATCCCGGTGGCTGCAAGACAGCGGCGCGGCGGCCCCAGTGGGGGCGGGCTGCGCGGCGCAGTCCAGGGCGTACTGGAAGCCCAGGTCGCGCGAGTACCCGACCGTCACCAGGACGGACGATCCATCGTTCGCCACCAGCTGGACGACGTTCCTACCGACGCCCGGATCCTCAGCCGGATTTGGACAGCCTGGAAAGGTTCCGGTGCCGCCCCAGTTGAAGCTGATCGTGACGTTCCCGTCCCCCCGACTCCCCGCCTCGAACTGGCAGGGACCCTGATCGTTTGTACCCTGGTTATCCTCGCAGGCGATGTCCACTGAACCAGAGTTGACCGCGGAGGCGTTCCCCAGGACGTAAGCGAACGCTCTGACGGGGTTGAGATCGGGGCACTTATCGAAGGAGCCACCGAAGGCATGCTGCAGCGGTTGGACCAGCCCTCCAGAGCAGGTAGCCAGGGCAGGTGAGGGGTTGACGGCAAGGAGCAGCGCCCCCGCCAGATACGAGCAGATAGCGACGCTTTTCTTCATGGTCGGTTTACCTCCTCGGTCATCCGCCGCCTTAAAAGTGAGCCGGCAGAGCATTATTGATCTGGGTTGGCGTGGTTATTAGGACCGACTCCCCCAGGACCAGGTTTCTTGCACCCGCGGTCGCCCCCGTGCAACTCACGGGCAGGTTCACGGTGCCGGTAATGCAGTTGATATTACTGATGGTCCCGGTGACCCCCACGCCCAACTGAACGCACAGGTCGCGCTGCGTGACGGCCGTCGTGTGGTACGGCACCGAGACCCAGTTTTTGCCTATGTTCGCGTTGCTGCCTGACGGCGCGTAGAGCGTCAGCGCCTGAGCAGGGTTATGGGAGCCAACGATGATGACGCTCGGAGTAGTGGAGGTAGCAACAACCCTGACCCCTCTGGTGGACACAAGAGCGATGGGGCTAGTATTGGCACCGAGGCAGGTCTGGTTCAGTGGCGACACAACCCCCGTCTGGGGATTTATCGCCTGAAGTGTAGCAGTGCTCGCCAAGCCGAGCTGAGTGCAGAGATCCCTGGTCGTCGGATACGGGTTGAAATAGGGAAGGGAGGTCCAGCACTTCCCTATGTTCGCATTCGCACCCGAGGGAGCGGCCAAAGGCTTGTTGAGCTTAAAGGCCATATTCGACGCAACCGCTGCCCCCCCCGCCACGAGGATGGCGACCACAACCAAAAAAACTGGAAGCGCCAGCCGCAGTGATTTGCTTCTGAACATTATCTGCCTCCTCAAAATTAGTCCTGCCGGGTGCCAGCCTTGCCAGCCCAGCGGATCACGACACGGTTGCACTGCCATTTACGTTCAAAACTCGCTTTGTCAAGGCCAAACTCCAGCAGTTTCACTCGATTCTGTAGAAGACGATGGCCGCTGAACTCGGATCTTTGTCGGTCCATGTGGTCCTGCCGTTCACGGTGTGAATTTCCGCTTGGGCGAATGGGTGGGGATCGGTGGCCTTGTACACGGTGTAGGAGGCCTTCTCCCCGTCGCTCCAGGCCAATTTCACGACCCCTCCCTCGGCCACAACGCGAATCGCTCTGACCTCGCCGGATCCCGTGGGGGATAGCCAATGCTGGTGCATGAGGGGCAGCGTCACCAACCCGGCGAACAGAGTTGCCGCCACGCTGAAGATGGCTGCCCGCGCAGGGTTCGCCAGAACCGACATCGGCGGGAGCCAGAACGCGCGGCTCTTGCCTGCCCGCTCGGCAGCCTGACGTGATATCTTGGCGCGCGCAGATTGCGGGAGAACATGCTCTGGCCAGGCACAATTACTCGCCAGAGAAATAACCGATCGGAATTGCTTTTCATCTTCCCTGCACGCCTCGCAGCGAGCCAAGTGATCTTGAACCGCTCGGAGCCTTCGAGGAGCGAGCTCACCACCCACAGCCAGCGGTAAGAGCTTCTTTGTACGATTGCAGTCCCGCATGCTCCTATATACCTGCTCGCAACCAAACTCGTTCAAGGACACCCACCGGAGGAAGGAATTCCCGGTTTCCCGTTGGTCGACAAGGTGTACTGCCCGGGTACTCCGCCGACGGTCGATCTGACCAGGTAGAAATATGCATCCCCCACGCTCGGGGCGGTGCTGTCAGCATAGGAGGCAGAGTCATTCTCCACGATGTCATTGGCTAGACAGGTGACCGGGCCCAGATTGAAGCTGGTAGGCCCCTGGGTGACGGAGCTTACCCGGCCACGGATCAGATCGTAAAGCGCCCCCGGCACGATCCCCCAGCGCAGGATAGTCCTAACTCCGGACTCAGCCGTAACCATCTGCAGCGGATCGGCCGCGCTCGACATGTTGATCAGGATTGTCACCGAATCGTCGAAGTTGTCCGCCACCATGAGGTCGGGCTTGCCATCCCCGTTGCAGTCACCCGCGGCAATGGCGATCGGCAGGGAGCGAGTCCCATAGTCCCCCGCCTTGGTGAAATTCCCGAGCCCGTCGCCCAGCATCAGGGAGACGTTGTTGGCGCTGGTATTCACGACGGCCGCGTCAACCTTGCCGTCCAGGTTGAAATCGTCCAGAGCGAGAGCGGTGGGGGCGAGGCCAGCCCGGCTGTCGATGGGCGGAAAATAGAAGATCCCGCCGCCGTCTCCAATCAAGGCGCTGATGGTGTCTGAACCGCTGTTCGCGACGACAAGGTCCTTGTAGCCGTCGCCTGTGATGTCGCGCTGCACAATCCCTTTGGCTCCAGGCCCGACCGGAAACGTCGCAGGAGTGCTTTCCACGCACCCACCCGAGCCGTTGGAGATGCAGGTCGCGACCAGACCGAGGCTTCCCGAGGTAGCCGCGACATCGTCCATCACGTCGAGATTGTAGCGACCCACCGCCACCCCCCCCGGGACATTGGTCAAGTTGGTGCAGACCGGGATGCCGAACGTGCCTGTTCCTGTGCCACGGCGTGTGCAGACCTGGTTTGACGCTTCGCACGCGATGGCGACGTCGTTATCCAGATCCCCGTTGACGTCGCCGCTCGCTGCAGCCACCGGCCCGATGCAGCCGGCCGCCAGAGCATTGGTTACCGTGAAGTTCGCCGCGCAGTTGTTCTGCAGATACGACAGGCTGTCGTCGCCGTTGTTGGGGGTGATCAGGTCGGCGCACCCGTCCCGATTGAAGTCGGCGACCACCACGGCGAACGGGGTGATCCCCGTGTTGTTGGCCGGGTTCGCCGTACCGAAGCCGCATTGGCCATTCCCGAGGGTCACCGTAATTCTGTCCTGGGCTTCGCTGGCGGAGACGGCATCGAGCTTGCCGTCCTGGTTGAAGTCTTTCGCCCCCACTCCGTGTGGGAAGGAACCCGTCGGCAGCGTGATGATACTGGCGTCGGCGAACAATCCTGTGCCGACGTTTTGCAGGACGGAGACGGTATCCCCGGTGAGGCTCACAGCGGCCACGTCGGGGTACCCGTCCTTGTTGAAGTCCCCCGTCGGCAGGACGTTCGGCTTCGGGCTGGTGTGGACGAGAGGCTGGAGGGTGAACCCCCCCAGCCCGTCCCCAGTG
>JBIOWS010000336.1:0-7975 GCA_044868745.1 Candidatus Polarisedimenticolia bacterium | reverse complement strand
CAGCTTTATCATCCCGAAGCACAAGAACGGCCGCGACATCTTCGTCGAGGTGGAGCGCTCGAACGGCGACGTGGACCGGTACGGACCGGCGGTCAGGCAGTAGCCGCGTTCTAGCCGGCCGAAGCTCCCGCCGCGATGCACTGCGCCAGGAACGCCTCCAGGTCGCCCAGCGCCCGCTGCACCATCGCTTCCTTCTTCAGGCGTTTGTCGCGGATGGTCCGATCGAGCGGCGGGAAGAGGCCGAAGGCGATGTTGGTCGGCTGGTAGTGGGTGGCGTCGGCGGAGGAAACGTACCGCGACAGGGCGCCGAGGGCGGTCGTCGCCGGGAAGATCAGCGGCGGCTGGACGTCGACCAGGCGCGCGGCGTTCAACCCTGCGATCAGGCCCGAGGCGGCCGACTCGAGGTACCCCTCGACGCCGGAGATCTGGCCCGCGAAGAACAGCTCCCGGCGGCGCCGTGACTGGAAGGTCGGCAGCAGGATCGCCGGAGCATTGATGTAGGAGTTGCGGTGCACCTGGCCGAGGCGGGGAAACTCGGCGCGCTCCAGACCGGGGATCATTCTGAAGATGCGGATCTGCTCTCCGAACTTCAGGTGATTCTGGAATCCGACCATCGAGTAGAAATCCGCGGCGAGGTTGTCCTGACGCAGCTGCACCACGGCGAACGGCTGGCGGCCGGTGTGCGGATCCACCAGGCCGACGGGCTTCATGGGACCGAACAGCAGAGTCTCGCGGCCGCGCCGGGCCATCTCCTCGATCGGCAGGCACCCCTCGAAATACAGAATCCCCTTCTCGAAATCGTGCGTCGGCGCCTCGGCCGCCCCGATCAGAGCGCCGTAGAAGCGGTCGTACTCCTGCTCGGTCAACGGGCAGTTGAGATAATCCTCGCCCCCCTTACCGTAGCGCGAAGCGCGGAAGACCCTGGCGCCATCGATCGTGTCGGCCTCGACGATCGGCGAGATGGCGTCGTAGAAGTACAGGTGCCCCGTGCCGGTGAAGGAGGCAATGGAGGCGGCGATGGCGTCGGAGGCGAGCGGTCCAGTCGCCAGGATGCAGATTCCATCCTCCGGGATGCTCCGCGCCTCCTGGCGCACGACCTTGAGGTTCGGGAGCGCGGAGAGGGCGTCGGTGATCCCCCGGGCGAAGCGCTCGCGGTCGACGGCCAGCGCCCCGCCGGCCGGCACCTTGACCTGGTCCGCGACCTTGATGATGAGCGAGTCGCAACGACGCATCTCCTCCTTGAGGAGGCCAGACGCAGTGTCGAGGAGGTTCGACTTCAGCGAGTTGGAGCAGACCAGCTCGGCGAGATCACCGGTCCGGTGGGCGGGGGTGCTCCGGACCGGACGCATCTCGTAGAGATCGACAAAGAAGCCCCGGCGCGCGATCTGCCAGGCGGCCTCGCAGCCCGCCAGCCCCCCTCCGATGATGACGATGCGTGCTTCAGCCAAGCCTTTGCTCTCCTGCGAAAGGTGCGGCGGCGCGGGGGTGGCGTCCGATGAAGGGGCGCATTATAGCATGGCCGTAGGGGGCTCCCGTCGGGCGGGGCCTTGAGTGGCGCGGAATCGGTGCGTTGGAGGATCCCCGGATGGATGTGGAGAAAAGAGTCGCCGTCGTCACGGGCGGCAATCGCGGGATCGGGTTCGAGACCTGCCGCCAGCTCGCAAAGCGCGGGCTGAGGGTCGTGCTGGCGAGCCGCGACGAGGCGAAGGGCCTGGAGGCCGCGCAGCGACTGCGGGGCGAGGCCGGCGACCTGCGTCACGCTCCGCTCGACGTGACCGACGAGCGAAGCGTCGGTCGCTTCGCCGACTTCGTGCGGCGGACGTATGGCCGGGTGGATGTGCTGATCAACAACGCCGGCCTGTTTCTGGACCGGGATGGAGGCGGAGCGACCTCGACGGGGGCGATCGCCGGCACGATCGAGGCGCTGCGCAGGAGCATGGAGACGAACGTCTACGGGGCCCTGAGGGTGACCCACGCCCTGCTTCCCCTCATGCGGCGGCACGACTATGGACGGATCGTGAGCGTCTCTTCCGGAATGGGACAGCTCTCCGAGATGAACGGCGGCTCGCCTGCGTACCGGGTGTCGAAGACGGCGCTCAACGCGCTGACGCGCATTCTCGCCGACGAGCTGAAAGGCACGAACATCCAGGTGAACTCCGTCTGCCCGGGTTGGGTGAAGACCGACATGGGCGGCCCCGGCGCTCCGCGCACCCCGGAGCAAGGTGCGGACACGATCGTGTGGCTGGCCCTGCAGCCGAATGGCGGGCCGACCGGCGGGTTCTTCAGGGATCGTCAGCCGATCCCGTGGTAAGAGAGCGGGGTGCGTCGCGCGTTCCCGGACGGTGCTGCGGGGTGACAGGGCTCAGGAGTTGACCGCCTTCTTGAAGCCACACCCTTCGCCGTCGCAGAAGCGGGTCGTGCCGTCCTTCTTGGTCACCTTCTCGAGGACATAGGCCCGGCCACACGCGGGGCAGCGTTCCGCGATCGGGCGGTACCAAGTGACGAAGTCGCACTTCGGATAGTTGCTGCAACCAAAGAAGACGCGGCCGCGGCGGGATCGACGTTCGACGATGCGGCCGCCGCACTCCTCACGGGGACAATCGAGCCCCACCTCCTTCAGCTTGATGTACTTGCACTCGGGGTAGGCGGAGCAGGCGGTGAACTCGCCGAAGCGGCCGTCCTTCAGCGCCAGCGGTTTGCCGCACTTCGGGCAGGGCTCGTTCAGGATCCGGTCGGGTTTCTTGGTGACCGTGATCTTCCCTTCACGGTCCATGGCGATCTTCTTGGTGTTGCGGCACTTGGGATACGCCGAGCAGGCGATGAACGGCCCGAACCGCCCCTTGCGAAGCACCATCGCCGAGCCGCACTTCTCGCAGGTTCCATGGTCTTCGGGAATCGCCGACTCGCTGCCGGACCCCGCCTGGGACGAGGCGCCCGCGCCGTTCGCCCCGGCGCTGCCGTTGACGCCGGCGGAGATCTCCTGCGTGTTCTTGCATTCAGGGTACCCGGAACAGGCGATGAAGCGCCCGTAGCGGCCCCACTTGATCACCATCGGCCGGCCGCACTTCTCGCACGTGCGGTCCGTCGGCTCCTCCATGGTCTTGATGTTCTCCATGTTCAGGGTGGCCGCCTTCAGGTCCTTGCTGAACTGCCTGTTGAAATCCTTGAGCGCGTCGACGTAGTCCAGGCGGCCCTCCTCGATCTCGTCCAGTTCCTCCTCCATCCGTGCGGTGTACTTGACGTCCACGATGTCGCTGAAATGGCCGACCAGTAGATCGGTCACGGTCATGCCGAGCTCGGTGGGGACGAACTTCCCCTCCACCTTTTCGACGTATTCGCGGTTCTGCAGCGTGGCCAGGATGCTCGCGTAGGTCGAGGGGCGTCCGATGCCGTTCTCCTCCAGCTCCTTGACGAGCGAGGCCTCGGTGAAGCGCGGCGGCGGCTGGGTAAAATGTTGCTTCGGGTCCAGCTTGTGGAGCCGCAATCGGTCGCCCTCGGCGAGGGCCGGAAGCACGCGTGCGGTTTCGTCCTCCTCCGGCTGGGTGCCCGGCTCTCTCTTGTCCCGGTCGACGACGTCCTGGTAGACCGCCAGGTAGCCGGCGAACTTCATCGTGGAGCCGGTGGCGCGGAACAGGCAGGGACCGGCCTGGATGTCGGCCGTCGTGACGTCGAATAGGGCGGGCTTCATCTGCGAGGCGACGAAGCGGTTCCAGATGAGGCTGTAGAGGAGGTACTCGTCCTTGTGCAGGAATCGCTTCAGCCGCTCGGGTGCCATCTCCATCGAGGTGGGGCGGATCGCCTCATGGGCCCCCTGCGTCATCTTGCCGGATTTGTAGAAACGCGGTTCCTCCGGGAGGTATTCGGGGCCGTGGGCACGGACGATGTGGTCGCGCACCTCCTGCAAGGCCTCGGGCGCGATGCGTGTGGAGTCGGTCCTCATGTAGGTGATCAGTCCGACGGTCCCCATCTCCCCCAGGTCCATGCCCTCGTACAGCCTCTGCGCCAGCGTCATCGTCTTCCTGACGGTGAAGCCGAGCTTGCGCGACGCGTCCTGCTGCAGCTTGCTCGTGATGAACGGAGGGACCGGATTCTTCTTTTTTTCCTTCGACTCGACGGACTGGACGATGAAGGAGGCCCCCTTCAGGCGCCGGACGATCGCGTCGGTGTTCTCCTGGCTCCTGAGCTCGGCCTTGCGGTCGTCGACCTTGAGGAGCCTGGCCTCGAACGGAGGAGGCTCCGACCCCTCGAGGAGTGCTCCGAGGGTCCAGTACTCCTCCGGCTTGAAGGCCTGGATCTCGCGCTCGCGCTCCACGACGATGCGCAGCGCGACCGACTGGACCCTGCCGGCCGACAGCCCGCGGCGGACCTTGTCCCAGAGCAAGGGACTGATCTTGTATCCGACCAGTCGATCGAGGATCCGCCGCGCCTGCTGCGCGTCGACCTTGTGGCTGTCGATCTTGGAGGGGTTCTGGATTCCCTGCACCACCGCGCGCTTGGTGATCTCGTTGAACAGCACCCGGTGCAGGTTCTTGTTCGTCTTCTTCAGAATCTCGGCGAGGTGCCAGCAGATCGCCTCGCCTTCGCGGTCCGGGTCGGGGGCCAGGAACACCTTGTCGGCGGTGCCGGCGGCCTTCTTCAGGTCTTCGATGACCTTCTTCCTCCCGGGGAGGACCTCATAGGTCGGCTTGAAGTCGCGCTTCTCGTCGACGCCCAGACTCTTCTTGGGGAGATCGCGCACGTGTCCCATCGACGCCTTGACGGTGAAGTTTCGGCCGAGGAACTTGTTGATCGTCTTCGCCTTGGCCGGGGACTCAACGATGACCAGCGATCTTCCCAAGCGTCTCTCCTTGTCGTCCGCCACGACCGCACAGTTCGACGGAGGGTCCTATCGTTTGATAAATATAGTCGCCTGTCAAATTTTGCAAGCGGCCGCGATAAATCGTCGGCCTGGAAGCTGCTGCACGAGCCCTTTCAGCTCGAGCTCCAGGAGGATCGCCAGGAGGGGCCCCGGAGGGAGGCGGCACGCCTCGCCGAGCCTTTCGATCCCGATGCCGCGCGTCGTCGGGATCAGGCCCAGGACGCGCGTCTCGTCCGCCGTCGGCGATCCCTCGGCCCCGGTCGCTCTCCCGTCCGCCCCGGCGGGAACAGGCGGAGCGAAGCGTCCCGCCGCCTCGACCACCTGCGGGGCCAGGTCTTCCAGCACGTCGCAGGCGTCGCGACAGACCAGCGCTCCCGCGCGCAGGAGGGCGTTCGTCCCCTCCGCGTTCGGATCACCGACGGCCCCCGGCACCGCGTGGACCGCCCGTCCCTCGTCCGCCGCCAGGTCGGCGGTGATGAGCGAGCCGCTGTCGCGCGTCGCCTCGACGACGATCGTGGCCCACGACAGCCACGCGATCAGCCGGTTGCGCTCCGGGAAGTTCCTCCGCAGCGGCGCCGTCCCGAACGGAAACTCGCTCAGGACGGCTCCCCGCGCGGCGATCGATTCGGACAACCTGCGATGCTCCGCCGGGTAGATCCGGTCGAGCCCCGAGCCGAGCACCGCCAGCGTACGGCCGCCCGCCTCCAGGGCGCCCCGATGGCCGGCCGCGTCTATTCCGCGGGCCAGGCCGCTCACCACGACGAAGCCGGAGGAGGCGATCTCCCGGGCGATGCGCCGGGCAACCGACATCCCGTGCGGGCTCGCCCGCCTCGATCCGACGATGGCGATCGCCAGCGCGTCCTCCGGGCGGAGCCGTCCCCAGACGTAGAGCAAGGGCGGCGGATCGGACGAGGTGCGCAGGAGGGGCGGATACTCGTCGTCCTCGAGGGTCAGGACGCCGGCTCCGAACCGGCGGGCTCGTTCGAGCTCGGCCCGCGCGGCTTCCTCCCATCCCGGATCGAAGAGCGAGACGGCGGACTCGAGAAAGGAAGCCAGCCCGCCGGGTCCTCCCGCCCGATCGATCAGCCGCCGGCGCGATCCGTGAGAGCCGGCGAGGTGCAACCCCAGCGCAACCCAGCGCAGGGCCGAGCGTGTCACCCGGGCCTCGCAGCCGACGCGGAGCCCTTAGACCTTACTCAACGACACGCGAGATTGTCAAGGAACCGCCCGATCCGATATAGAATGCCGCGGTCGGCGCAGCGGCGTCGGACGCCGCGCATCGCCGTCCCGGTTCGTGCCATTCCGCCTCCGACGAGACCGACCTCGCCCGCAAGGCAGGGGGTGACTCGAGACTCGAGGCGCGTCCCCCGAAGCGGACCGCGTCTTCCGGTCCTGGTCTTGTTCGCCGTCGCGACGATTCAGGCGTCCGAAGCGGCCGAAGGGCCGATCAGGATCGTTGCCCGCGCCCGCGATCGGTGCTTCTGGATCGCCGAAGGGGGACCGTTCCACCCGCTGTTCGTCAAGGGCGTCAATATGGGAGTCGCGCTGCCGGGCCGATTTCCCGCCGAATTCCCCGAGGAGGAATCGACCTACGCCTCGTGGCTGGACGACGTCGCGGGCATGGGGGCCAACTGCGTTCGCCTCTATACCCTCCTCCCACCGGCCTTCTACCGGGCCCTCGACCATCGCAACCGGACAGGGACGTCGGAGCGCCTCTGGCTCGTCCAGGGAGTCTGGACCGAGCCCCCGGAGAAGGACGACTACGACGCCGGACCCTTTGTCGAAGGGTTCAAGGACGAGATCCGCCGGGTGATCGACGCCGTACACGGGAATCTGGACCTTCCGGCGCGGCCCGGTCACGCCTCGGGGAGGTACCGGGCGGACGTGTCCGCGAGCCTCCTCGCCCTGCTCCTGGGCAGGGAATGGGAGCCGTTGTCCGTCGAGAACTACAACGGGCGCCCCTCGCCACGCGGAAAGGCGTCATTCCACGGCACTTACTTCACGACAGGGAGGGCGACGCCCTTCGAGAACTGGCTGGCCCGCACAATGGATTTCGCGGTCGCCCATGAGACGGAAACCTACCGCCAGCAGCGCCCGGTCGCTTTCGTAAGCTGGCCGACGCTCGATCCGATCCGCCACCCCACGGAGTCGTCGATCGAGGAGGAAGAAGCGCTGCGCGGCGGCCGACGCGGACGGAAAGGCGGGGTCGAGGTCCGCCACCAAAACGAGGACAGCGTCGGCGTGGATGCCGCCCGCATCCGTCCGACGGCGGCGGCCGGGGGAGGAAGCTTTGCCGCTTATCATGCCTACCCGTATTATCCCGATTTCATGAACCTCGATCAGAACTACAACCGGGCGCGCGACTCGCAGGGCAGGAGCAATTACATCGGCTATCTGCGCGACCTGTCGCGTCACCACGCGGACCAGCCGATCCTGATCGCCGAAGTGGGGGTGCCCAGCAGCCGGGGCGTCGCCCACGTCCAGCCCCAGGGGTGGAGCCACGGCGGCCATACCGAGAAGGAGCAGGGGGAGATCGACGCCAGGCTCATGATGGACATCCACGAGGCGGGACTCGCCGGGGGCATTCTGTTCGCGCTTCTGGACGAGTGGTTCAAGAGAAACTGGCTGGTGACGAAGTTCGAGGTCCCCTACGATCGGAATCCCCTGTGGCTGAACGCGCTGGACCCCGAGCAGAACTACGGCATCCTGGCGACCCGCCCCGGGAAGAATGGATGGAAGGTCGTGATCGACGGTCGTTCCGGCGACTGGTCGGGGGTGGCGCCGCTGCTGTCGCGACGTGGGGACGAACCGATGCGGACGTTCCGCGACGGCCACGACGGGGCGAGGACGCTGCGGTCGCTGGCGGTGACCTCGGACGAGGCCTACCTCTATCTGCGCCTCAAAGTCGGGGATCTGGACGCGGACGGGGACGGAGCCCCCGATTGGGACCGGGCCCTGTACCTGGTCGGCATCGACACCTACGACGCGGAGCGCGGGGACCACCGGATGCCTCTCACGGAGAACGTCCCCTCTCCGTCTGGGCTGGAGTTCTGCCTCGTCTTCGACGGAGAGAAAACCAGCCGGCTTCTGATCGACACCTTCTACGACCCGGCCACC